>CANPWC010000019.1 GCA_947581905.1 uncultured Acetatifactor sp. | reverse complement strand
GCGCAACTGTTTCTTCCTTATAAACTCATAAAGTGGAACAGGGGGCTTTATGCGTGCCGGCAGGCTTTCAGAAGGTCGGCGATGCAATCGAAGGCATAGGTCGGCTGATAAGGGCTGGCTGCCGTTTCCTCCTGGGTCGCCTCCCCGGTAAAGACCACGCAGGTGTCCACTCCGGCATTGATGCCGCAGGCGATGTCCGTATAGAGGCGGTCGCCCACCACCAGGGTCTCTTGTGCGGTAAAGCCGAAAGTTTCCATGCAAAGCTGTACCACTTCTTTGCTGGGCTTGCCAAGGTAGGCGGGAGCCTTGCCCGTAGTGGCGGTGATCATGTTGCAGATCGCGCCGCAGTCCGGGATGAAGCCGAAGTCGATGGGGCAGCGCAGGTCCGGGTTGGTGGCATAGAACGGCACATCGCGGGTGAAAAGCACTTCACAGGTTTTGACAAGCTTTTCATAAGTCAGCTCACTGTCATAAGCCACTACCACGCAGTCAATGTCTGGCGTTGCTTCCTGGGTCACATGCAAGCCGTTCTTGCGCAGCTCTTCTACATAGGAGCGCGTGCCCAGGACGAAGATCTTGTCCGCGGCGTGGCGCGCCTTCAGGAAGCGAAGCGTCAGTAAGCCGGAGGTGACGAATTGCTCCGCCGTGGTTTCCAGGCCGAAGCAGGAACGGAACTTCTGGATATAGTCCTGGGCGCTCTTGGTGGAATTGTTGGTGATATAACATGCTTTCCCCCCAATGGAGTCAATATAGTCCAAAAGTTCGCGGCTTCCTGGGTAGAGGTGGTCGCCGACGGCGATCGTGCCATCGATGTCGAAGAGGAAAAGCTTTTTGCCGGAAAGAGGTAAGTTGGTCGCCATGGGATGCCCTCCTTTTATTCTCTTGACATTTTACCATGTCCGCATTTAGAAAGCTATAGAAATTTGTGGAATCTGACATGAAAACGTGGTAAAATATCGACAGGAAGGGCGTCTGTCGACTTCTGAATTAAATGTGCGCCTTACGGCGCACGGAAAACAAGGTAAAATATCGACAGGAAAGGCGTCTGTCGACTTCTGAATTGAATGTGCGCCTTACGGCGCACGGGATTATGGGATAATAATTCTGTTGGCGGGGCGGTATGGACCAAAGGATGAAGAGGAGAAGGGAGAACGGGATGAAATTCATATCTTGGAATGTGAATGGGATTCGGGCGTGCCTGGAAAAAGGGTTTTTAGATTTCTTCCGTCAGGCGGATGCCGATGTATTCTGCCTGCAGGAGACGAAGGTGCAGGCGGGGCAGGTCCAGCTGGATTTGCCCGGTTATTTCCAATATTGGAATTATGCGGAGAAGAAAGGATATTCCGGGACGGCGCTTTTTACGAAGAAAGAGCCGCTTAGCGTTTCTTATGGCATCGGGGTGGAGGAGCACGATCATGAAGGCCGCGTGATCACCGCTGAATTTGAGGATTGGTATGTGGTCACGGTGTATACGCCAAATTCCCAGGACGAGTTGAAGCGTCTGGATTACCGCATGCAATGGGAGGGCGCGTTCCTTGCCTACCTGCGGAAGCTTACGGAGCATAAGCCGGTCATTTTCTGCGGGGACCTGAATGTGGCGCATCAGGAGATTGACCTGAAAAATCCGAAGACCAACCACAGGAACCCAGGATTTACGGACGAGGAGAGGGGATGCTTTGGCAAGGTGCTGGAAAGCGGCTTCGTGGATACGTTCCGGTATTTCTATCCGGACTTGGAAGGGGTTTATTCCTGGTGGTCATATCGTTTTCGCGCCAGGTCGAAGAACATAGGGTGGCGCATCGATTATTTTGTGGCATCTGAATCCTTGAAGGACAGGCTATCTGGCGCGGCAATCGATACGGAGGTTTTGGGCTCCGACCATTGCCCCGTGGAGCTTGAGATCCGCTGACGGGCGAAATGCGCCGTGCATAGCGACGGTCAGGCAGCATCCTGCGCGAAAGCGTACCCGGTAGGCAGCTTGATTGGACCGCGCGGGGGCGGTGCCGGGCGAAAGCGCGGGGATGCGCGGCAGCAGCCTGGCGGCTTCTGCCCAGGCAGGGGAGGGTTGACGGCATGGAAGGAAAGTTTGGGACCATAGAGGAAGGCAGGCGGCTCCCCCGAGAGTTCTATACGCGGGATGGGATTACGGTCGCCCGGGAATTGTTGGGCAAGGTCTTGGTGCATGAGACCGATGTGGGACGCATCCGCGGGCTGATCACGGAGGTGGAGAGCTACATGGGAGTGGAGGATAAGGGTTCCCACGCGTATGGCGGCAGGCGCACCCAGAGGACGGAGCCCATGTTCCACCAGGGCGGCACGTCGTATGTGTACCTGATCTATGGGATGTATTCTTGCATGAATATCGTCTCTTCCGTGCCGGATGTGCCCCATGCGGTCCTGCTGCGCGGCGTAGAGCCCGCCGACCCTGCATCCAGGGAGCGGATGCTCCTTCTTAGGCGGCAGGGAAAGGCAGCCCGCGGTAAGCAGGCCGGGGACAGTGAGGGCGAGGTCCGTGCTTCGCTTGCTTTCCCTCATTTGGCGGACGGCCCGGGGAAGCTTTGCATCGCCATGGGCATTGACCGGCGGGACAATGATGTCGACCTGGTGGAAAGCCCCACCTTTTACGTGACGGAAGGAATCTACGTCCCACCGGGGCAGATCCGCATTGGCAAACGCGTCGGCATCGACTATGCCGAAGAGGCGGCGGACTATTTATGGAGGTTTTACCTATGAGCCTACGGTTTTTATTCGGACCCTCCGGGGCAGGCAAGAGCAGGCGGCTTTACCAGGAAATCGCGGACCGCTCCCTGGAAGAGCCCACGAAAACCTTCCTGGTCATTGTGCCGGATCAATTTACCATGCAGACGCAGAAGGACCTGACCGCCATCCATAAGCGCGGCGGCATCCTCAACATTGACGTCTTAAGCTTTGGCAGGCTTTGTTACCGTGTCTTCGACGAGGTAGGGGAGCTGGACACGCCCGTCCTGGACGATACGGGCAAAAGCCTGGTGCTGCAAAAGGTGGCGGGGCGCATGGGCGCACAGCTTCCGGCTTTAGGGAGCCTGTTAAACAAACAGGGCTATATCCATGAGGTGAAAAGCGCCCTATCAGAATTCATGCAGTATGGCGTCAGCGTGGAGGACCTGGAAAAGCTGATCGGCTATTCCGACAACCGGGGCGCCCTGGTGTTGAAGCTAAGGGATTTGGCGAAGCTTTATCAAGGCTTCCAGGAATATATAAGCGGTCATTTCATCACGACGGAGGAATCCCTGGACTTGTTGAAACGCAGCTTAAGCGCCTCCCGGCTGGTGGCGGGGAGCGTGGTGGCGTTCGACGGCTTCACGGGCTTTACGCCGATCCAGCTAAGGGTCATCCAGGAGATGATGCGGCTTGCCGAGGAAGTGACGATCTGCCTGACCCTAGGGGCGGGCGAGGACCCTTACGTTCTGGATGGGGAGCAAAAGCTGTTCCATTTGACGAAAAAGACGGTGCATGACCTGGTGCGGCTTGCCCAGGAGGCGAATGTCCCCAGGGGAGGGGACCTGTTCTTGACGCCTGGGCCGGAGGACCGTTTCCGGCACAGCCCGGCCTTGCGCTCCCTGGAACAGAACCTGTTCCGTTATCCCTCTTTTCCTTATGAAAAGGAGCAAAAGGACGTGTGCGTCCTGGAAGCGTCCACGCCCCGGGAGGAAGTGCATCAGGCGGGGCTTAAACTGCAGCGCCTGGTACGGGAAGAAGGGATGGCTTACCGGGATGTGGCTTTCGTGCTGGGGGATTTGGAAGGGTACGCGCCTTATGTGGAGACGGAGTTCTCCCAGATGGGGATCCCATATTATTTGGACAAGACGCGCAACATCGTGCTCAATCCCATGGTGGTATATATCACCAGCGCCCTGGAGCTGTACCAAAAGGATTTCAGCTATGAGGCGGTGTTCCATTACCTTAGGAGCGGCCTTTCCGACTTGTCCCGGGAGGAAGTGGACGAGCTGGAGGAATATTGCATATGCACGGGGGTAAGGGGGCTGCGCGCCTGGAGCCGGCTTTTCGTGAAGAAGACGCCCGAGATGGGCGAGGATGAGGAAGTCCTGCTAAGGCTCAACGGGATCCGGGAACGTTTCCTTGGCCAGGTGGAGTGCCTCCACGGGCCGAAGACGGAGACGGTCGGCGGACGAGTGAAGCGGCTTTACCAATTTTTATCGGAAAACAAGGTCCAGGAGAAGCTTTCCCGATTTGAAAGGAAGTTTCAGGAGGAAAACGATCCTGCCCGCGCCAGGGAGTATGCCCAGATTTACCGCCTGGTCGTGGACCTGTTGGACCAGGTTTACGAGTTGCTGGACCAGGAGAGCGTTACCCTGCAGGAGTTTGCGGAGCTTCTGGAGGCGGGCTTCGGGGAGCTTAAGGTGGGCACCATCCCCCAGAACGTGGACCGGGTGGTGGTCGGCGACATGGAGAGGACGAGGCTTAAGCAGGTGAAAGTCCTGTTTTTCCTGGGGGTCAACGACGGCAACATCCCCAGGGCGGCTTCCAAGGGAGGCATCCTGTCCGACATGGACCGGGAATTTCTGCAGGGGTCCGATGTAGAGCTGGCGCCATCGCCCAGGCAGCAGATGTACATCCAGCGTTTTTACCTGTATTTGAATATGACCAAGCCCTCCCGCCGCCTTTATCTTTCTTTTGCCAAAATAGATAATGAAGGCAGGTCCATCCGTCCCGCCTATCTGATCGACGTGGTGCGCAAGCTGTTTCCCGCGCTTAAGGTCGAGTGCCCCCAAAACGAGCCCTTATTGTCCCAGGTCGTCACTTATGCGGAAGGAGTGGGGTATCTGGCGGAAGGGCTTCGTTGTTATGTCCAGGGTTCCCTGCAGGGCGGGGAGGGCGAGCTGTTTGCCCTGTATGCGGCTTATGGGGAAAGCGAGGATGGGAGAAAGGTACGCGAAAAGCTGGTGGAAGCCGCGTTTCGGCGGTATCGGGAAAGCGGGCTGTCCCGTGCGGTGGCCAGGGCTTTGTACGGGCAGATGCTGGAAAACAGCACAAGCCGCCTGGAAACTTATGCCGCCTGCGCTTACCGCCATTTCCTGCAATACGGCCTGTCCCTTAAGGAGCGGGAAGATTTCGGCTTTGAAAGCGTGGACATGGGCAATGTCTTCCATGGCGTGTTGGAGCGCTTCTCCAGGAGGCTGTCGGAAAGCGACTATACCTGGTTTGATTTTCCCAGGGAATTTGGGGAAAAAGAGGTGCGCGACGCTTTGGAGGCTTATGCCGCCCAATATGGGGAGACGGTGCTTTACAGCAGTTCCCGGAACGAATATGCCATCACCAGGATGGGGCGGGTGCTGACCAGGACGGTGTTCACGCTTAAGGAGCAGCTTAAGGCGGGGGTGTTCGTCCCAGACGCCTATGAAATGTCGTTCCAGTACGCGGATGATCTGGACAGCATCCGTGTGAGCCTGTCGCCGGAGGAAAAGATGCGCCTGCAGGGGCGGATCGACCGGATCGACACGGCGCAGGACGAGGGGCATGTCTATGTAAAGGTCATTGATTATAAGTCCGGCAGGAAGCAGTTCGACCTGGCCGCCTTGTATTACGGGCTGCAGCTGCAGTTGGTGGTCTATATGAACGCCGCCCTGGAGCTGGAGGGGAAGAAGCATCCGGACAAGGAGGTCGTGCCCGCCGCCATGCTGTATTACCATATCGAGGATCCGACGGTGGAAAGCCCGGTAGAGCTTGGCGAGGAGGAGCTGGACGAGCAGATCCGTAAGAAGCTGCGCATGAAGGGTGTGGTGAGCGCCAGGGAGGGCGTCGTGGAGAAGCTGGACCGTTACCTGGAGGGAAGTTCTATGATCATCCCTGTGGAGCGCAAGAAGGACGGAAGCTTTTCCGCCCGTTCCTCGGTGATGACCCAGGAAGAGCTTCAGCTGGTTTCGGATTATGTGAATTGGAAGGTAAGGAGCATCGGGCGACAGATCCTGGAGGGGAAGGCGTCTTTAAACCCTTATGAAAAAGGTGGGGAGGACGCTTGCACGTATTGTCCTTATAAAAGGGTCTGCGGCTTTGACGCGGCGGTCCCGGGCATGAAGAAGCGCACGCTGCTGGACCTGGGGAAAGAGGAGGCGCTTGGCTTGATGGAGCGTAGCGCCCGGGAAGAATAAGGTCGCGAGGGGAGTTGCAGGCGGCCGGCGCTGCGGCGGGGATATGCAGTTGGTTGGCAGGCGGTCAGCGCCGCGCGGGGAGTCATTGGCGGCAGGATGCTGTCGGTATCGGGATGGGAGAGGACGGGACATGGGAATCGCGTTTACAAGGGAGCAACAGGAAGTGATCGACCTTAGGGGGGCGAACGTGCTGGTGTCGGCGGCGGCCGGCAGCGGCAAGACCGCCGTCCTGGTGGAACGGATCGTCCGCATGGTCTGTGATGAGGCGGCGGGCGTGGATATTGACCGGCTTCTGGTGGTAACGTTCACCAACGCGGCCGCTTCGGAGATGCGGGAACGGATCAGCCAGGGCATCCTGCGGGAGCTTGCAAAGCGTCCGGAGTCGGAGCATATCCAACGGCAGGCGACCTTGCTGCATAATGCCCAGATCACCACCATCGACAGTTTCTGCATGTTTTTACTCAAAAACCACTTCCATGAGATCGGCGTGGACCCGGCGTTCCGCGTCATGGATGAGGGCGAGCGGAAGCTTTTGATCCAGGATGTGATGGCCCAGATGCTGGAGGAGCATTTCGCCCAGAGCGTCCAGGGGACGCAGGAGGGGCGCGCCTTTGCGGACTGTGTAGAATATTTCTGCCCGGGGGGCAGGGAAAAGGTGCTGGAGGACTATATTTTATCCTTATATGGTTTCGCCCAGAGCACGCCCTGGCCAGGCGAGTGGCTGGCAAGGCGCAAGGAAGATTATGCCGAAGGGGATGCGTCCGACCTGGAGGAGACGGACTATTGCCTTTACCTGAAAGGGCATCTGCGGGACATGCTGGAGGGCTGCGCCGAGCAGTACCGTCGCATCCAGGCGCTATGCCAGGAGCCTGACGGCCCTTATATGTATGGAAGCCTGGTGGACCAGGAACTGGACCAGGCGGAGCGCCTGCTGGGGCTTTCCACCCTGGCGGATTATGCCCGCTATCTGCCCGCCCTTACCTTTGGAAGGCTTTCCACAAAAAAGGATGAGACCGTTTCCCCCGAGAAAAGGGAGGCGGCCAAGAAGCTGCGGGCCCACGTCAAAGATACCTTGTCAGGCTTGGGGAGCCGTTTCTTTGCCACGCCCCTTGAACTGTATGCCAGCCAGGCGGGGGCATGCAGGGCGCCGGTGCAGACGCTGGTGGACCTGGTCCTGGAATTTTCCGACCGTTTCCTGGAGAAAAAGCAGGAAAGGAAGCTGGTGGATTTCTCGGACATGGAGCATTATGCCCTGGAAATCCTGCTTGAGAGGGACGGGGAGTCGGTCCGCCCCAGCCGGGTGGCGCTGGAGTATCGGCAGCATTTCGCGGAAATCTTGATTGACGAATACCAGGACAGCAACCTGGTACAGGAATATCTGCTTCGCGCCATTTCCGGGGAAGAAGAGGGGCGCTATAACCGTTTCATGGTAGGGGACGTGAAGCAGAGCATCTATAAGTTCCGTCTGGCCCGGCCTGAGCTTTTCCTGGAAAAATATGGCTTGTATACGCAAGAGGGCCATTACCGGAGCATCGACCTTTCGCGGAATTTCCGAAGCCGCAGGGAAGTGGTGGATACGGTCAATGGGATTTTTGGGCGCATCATGAGCAGGCAGGTCGGCGGCATTGATTATGACGAGCGGGCCATGCTCTATCCGGGCGCGGAGTATCCCCAGAACGAGGGTTGTGAAAGCGAGCTTTTGCTGGTGGAGAAGCCGGGCAAGGAGGAAGTTGCGGAAGCATACGCGCGGGAATCAAAAGGAGAGGCAGGCGGCGCGCCGGGGACGCAAAGCGAAACAGGCGGCGCGCAGGGGACGCCAGCCCCGTTAGCCTCCCAGCCGCCCAGGAGCGCGAAGCAGGTGGAGGCGTTGGCGATCGCCCGGCGCATCCGGGAACTGTTGGCCTCGTTCCAGGTGACGGACAAGGAATCCGGGACGCTGCGCCCCGCCCGTTTCCGGGACATGGTCATCCTGCTTCGGACCAACCATGGGTGGGATGAAGAATTCAAGGAGGTCTTAGAGGGCGAGGGCATCCCGGTCTTCATCACCTCCAAGACCGGATATTTTGCGGCGACGGAGGTGCAGGAGCTGCTGCAGTTCTTGCGCGTGCTGGATAACCCTCGACAGGACGTCCCCCTGTTTGGGACGATGAAGTCTTGCTTTGGCGGCTTCACGGAAGAAGAGATCGCCCTGGTGCGCTCTCGTGATAAGGATTGCTGCCTGTACCTTCTCCTGAAAAGGATCGCTGCAGGCCAAGAGTCCGTGCAACAAGGCCCCGATGGAGGGCAGCCCTCCCTCCCTCCTGCCCTGGTAGGGAAGGTCAGGGATTTTTTGGACAGGATCGAGCAGGATCGGGATATGGCGGTCTATCTGCCGATCCGGGAACTGTTGCAGCGGATCGTCGCGCAGAGCGGCTACCTGGACTATGTATCCGCCCTCCCGGGAGGGGGGAAGCGCCGTGCCAACGTAGAGATGCTGTTCACGAAGGCGTCCGATTTTGAAAAGACAAGTTACCATGGACTGTTCCATTTTGTACGTTATATCGAACAGTTGGAAAAATACGACGTGGACTATGGGGAGGCGGAAATCCTGGACGAAAACGCGGACGTGGTGCGGATCATGAGCATCCACAAGAGCAAGGGCCTGGAATTTCCTATCACTTTCGTGGCGGGTCTGTCCAAAAGGTTCAACACCCAGGATGCGGACCAATCCTTGATTGTGGACATGGATTTAGGCTTGGGCGCGGACTATGTGGACGCTGTGAGGCGGCTGCGCAATAAGACCCTGCGCCGCTTGGTGTTGTCCCGCAAGATGCGGGAGGATAACCTGTCAGAGGAGCTGCGGGTCCTGTACGTGGCGATGACCAGGGCCAAGGAGAAGCTGATCCTGACGGCATGTATGGAAAACGCCGCCAAGACCTGGGAGGAAAGGCGGCTGACCGCGTCACCCAGGCTTACGTACCCGGATTTCCTGGAAAGCTCCAACTACCTGGACTTCCTTTTGCCGGTAGCGCAGGCCGCAGGCCTTCGGGTGGACGTCGTCTTAAACGAGGGCTGGGAGCAGGCGGACCACAGGGAACAGGTGGGGCTTTTGGACAAGCGGCTGCGGCTGGAGGGCTGCGCCCCTTATGTGGACAAGGCCGCCCTGGAGGGGCTGCGGGCGCGCTTTTTATGGGAGTATCCGAAGAAGTCCCTGCAGAGGCTTTATACGAAGACCACGGTATCGGAGTTGAAAATGGCCGCCCTGGAGGAAAAGGACGAGGCGGCGTTCCATGCTTTCGAGGAAAAGGAGATCGTCCCGTACCTGCCTCGGTTCCTGCGTGGGAAGGAGGAGCCTGGCGGGACCGTTCGCGGAAACGCTTACCATAAGGTGGTGGAGCTCGTCCGGTTCGGGGAGCTGTATCAAGGGATCTTCGATTCCATGCCGGGGGACGCATCCACATTTGCCCGTGCCTTTGGAAAGGAAGCAAGCGCTGGGCGTTCTCAGGAAAGACCGGACCGGGCAGTCCCCGGACAGACAGTCCCCGAGCAGACAGTCCCCGAGCAGGCAGTTCCTGGGCAGGCGCGCCGCGCGTTCGCCATCCTATATCGGAACCTGGAAGCGTTCCTGGACGGGCAAGTGGCGTGCAAACGCCTTGGGGAAGAAGCCCGCGGGATCGTAAACAAGCGGCGGCTGGCCACCTTTTTTTCCTCGGAATTGGCCTATCGGAGCTGGAGGGCCCAGGAAAAGGGTCAGCTATACAGGGAGCAGCCCTTTGTCTATGGAGTCAGCGCCAGGCGTCTGGGAGAGGATTTCCCGGAGGAAGAACAAGTATTGATCCAGGGGATCATCGACCTTTACTTCATTGAAGAGGGAGGGCTGGTGCTGGTGGACTTTAAGACGGACGCGGTTGAAAAGGCGGAAGAATTGTGGGACAGGTATGAGGCACAGCTTACCTATTACGAAGAGGCGCTCTGTAAATTAACGGGCCTGCCCCTGAAAGAGAAGATGATCTACTCTTTCCACTTGGGGCAGGCCTTGGAGGGTTAGCCTTCTTCCACGGCTATTTTCTTTATCTGGGCGAGGGCTTTGGAGACCGCCGGGATCATCAGGATGGCGATCGTGATGACGCCCTCCGCCAGGATGTAAGAATAGTTATAGACGATGGGGTAGACGCTTGCTAGGGACTTGGGGAAATCCTCCGGCATGGAGTCCATCCAGTACAGGTAGCCGCCGATCGTGTGGAACAGGCCGCGGGTAAAGATGCCCAAGAGGTATCCTTTGATCAATCCGTGCTTGCTTTTCCAGAAAAGGCCGGACAGCCCCAGGCTGGCGAAAGCCAGGACATAGTCGCAGCAAACCTGGAAAGGCGTGAGGAAATAGGGCTCCTGGAGAAACTGCAGGATGCCGTAGGCAAGGCCGGTCAGGATGCTGATTCTGGGACCGTACCAATAACCGATCAGACAGACGAAAAGCATGCTGAACAGGGTGACGGAGCCTCCATAGGGCAAATGCACGACTTTGATGAATGAAGTCACAAAGGAAAGCGCTATGGCTGCCGCGCAGAAGACGAGTTGCTTCGTGGTCAGGCGGCTGGAGTGGTTCTTCCTGGCAAAAAGGGCGATGACCGCCAGGATGAGCGCCAGCATGACGGCGACGCCTGCCAGGTAGCCGGCGGTGGTAAGGCCGCCTTCTGAGTTGATGAATTGCATAATAAAACCTCCTTCGGATAACGCGAGGAGGGACGACATCGGGCATGGCGGGCGTAGCCTATCGCCCATGGAAAAGGCGCTTTCCCGTCATGACTGCCGCTTCCTTACGCCGGTATTGTCCGGTTCAAGTAGTGAGGGTTAGAATCCGTTGGATTCAGTCTCAGCGATGTGCTCCCCTAGCGAGTTGATATGGACCGCCCGGATGGCCCGGACGGAATTGACAGGTTCTACTATACCGGATGTTTTCCCGCTTGTCAAGGGAAACCTGTGATACGGACTGCATAAGTTTGTTCGTCCGCGGGCTGAATTGTTACTTTGAAAAGTATTGACAGCATCGGAAAGATGTCGTACAATGTAGAAAAGCGTATTATATTTCATAATACACATGGACGCCCGGCGCTTGAGGGCGGATGATTTATGCGATGCGTCCCCGGCATCAGGATTGCCGGAGGAAGCGGCGAGGAAGAAAGATTAGGCCCGCAGGGACGGGCAGGAAGGTGACAGGATGAGGATGCGTAAGAAGGGATCATTAGCGGTAAGGAAGAGTTTTCTAGGGAGGAAAGTCGCGCTTGCGGCCTTGTCCCTTGCCCTGGCCGCGTCCGCGGTGGGGTGTACCGCGTCGCAGGAGGAAGAGGAGAACTTGGTCATCTTGGACCAGGGGGACGACAAGACGCCCTATAACCTGTCCATCGCGTCCTATGGGGATGTCCGGGTGGAAGAAGAGATACGGGTGATCTACTCGGAAGGGAACGGCCAATCCATCAGCTTTCCCATCAGCGGCAAGGTGATTTATGGCGTTTATGTGGAAGAAGGGGACTACGTGGAAAAGGGACAGCTTTTGGCGGAGCTGGTCGATTCCGGCTATGAAGAGGAGATTGCCCGATTGGAGTACCAGATCGCCCGCAACGAAGAGCTGTTGGAACAGACCAAGGTCAGCGAAGATTACGAGATTTCCACCCAGTGGCTCCAATACCTGTACCAGTCCGGCCAGACGCCGGCGGAGCATGAAGCCCTGGAGGAGCGGGTCGCCCAGATCCAGCAGGATTATGAGTATGCCCGGGAGGATTACCAGGACGCCATCGACTTAGACGGCATGGAGCTTCAGGACATCCGCCAGGAAGCGCAAAGCACGCGCCTGTATTCCGGCTTAAACGGGACGGTCTCCCTGGTCAAGCCCAATTTACAGGGGAGCCTGTCCGTCCAGGATGAGGAGATCATACATATTGAAAACGGGGACGACCTTTATTTTAAGGCCACGCAGGACGTCGACCTGGATCTGTTTGAGGAGGGCGTGCCCGTGACCATGGTCATGGGGAGCAAAAGCAAGCAAAGGGAGTATCAGCTGCTCCCGGATCAGATGGACCGTTGGGAAGACCCGGAATTTGGGGTGCGCTTCGTCTGGGCGGGGGAGCCGGACGGCGACGTGAAAGCAGGGGACAACGGCAAGATCACCATCGTCTTGGAAGAGAAGAAGAACGTGCTGAACATTCCGGCCAGCGCGGTTTACGAGGCGGAAGGAAAGCATTATGTCTATTGCCTGGGAGAGGGGAACGAACGTCAGGTCAAGTGGATTGAGACAGGCATGGTAGGCGGCAACAGGATAGAGGTCATTTCCGGGCTGACGGAAGGGGAGAGGGTGATTTTGCGATGAAGCGGGATGTGCTTAAGATGTTTGGCTTGGCGTTAGCCGTATGCCTGGCCGTTACAGGCTGTGGAGCGGACCCGGCATCCCCCGCGGCGTCTGACGCGGCCGTCCCACAGCAGGCGTCAGGCACGGAGGAACTGCCAGGGGAAGCCGCGAAGGGGGAGATTGAGCTCCTGGAGCCGGTAGTGGTTTCGGAGAACTGGGAAAAGGCGGCGCGGCGCGACCTGATGGAGGCTGCCTATTATAGCGCGCAGATTTATCCTTATACCGAGGAATATACGTTTGGATATGATGTCCGGATGGGGGAAATGAAGGTGCTTCCGGGCCAGGCGGTGCAAAAAGGGGACTTGCTGGCCGTCGCTGACACGGAGGCGCTCCAGGAATCCCTGGAAGAGCTAAGCGAGCAGCTTTCCCAGATGGACAAGGAATATCTGAAATATAAGGAGCAGGTGGAAGAGGAACTGGTGGAACCGGAAGGGGAAGCCAGGCGGCTCGGGGATATCGTGGCGGCCTATGAGAAGGCGAAGCCTCCCATGTACGCGCCCTCTGCGGGAAACGGCCAGGCGGATGGGGACGGGTCCTTGGGGGAAGTCTCTGGCGGCGACCTGCCCGGCGGGGCGGACGCGGGCAGCACAGGCAGCGCGGGCGCTGACGGGACGGAGGCAGGCGGTTCAAGCGTAGGCGGGACGGACGCGGGCGCTGGCGGTTCCTCAGAACCCGTGATGACCGAACAATACCTGCAATGGGAGCAGGAATATAATCAATTCAACGGACGATACCGGATCCTTTCCCATCAAAACAACACGAAGCGCCTGGCCTTAGAGCAGCGCACGCAGTTGTACGAATTGGACCGGGAATACCTGCTTGGACGCATCAGACGCATCCAGGCCCAGATTTCCCAGTATGAAATCAGGTCCGGCATGGATGGGGAGGTCGTGGCGCTTAGGCTTCGCGGCGGTCGGGCGACCGGCAGTTCGTTCGGTTCCGGCTCGCGCCAGGATTTAAGCATTGGTCCGGAAAGCTTCTGTGAAAGCGGGACCGCGCTAGGCAGGGACGACGTGGTCGCGGTGGTAGGGGACGGAAGCAGGAAAGTGCTGATCGCCGATTTCGTTTCCAGCGCCCTGGTCGGTAACGCGAAGGAAATGTATGCCCTGATCAACGGCAGGCGCTATAGCGTGGAGTACCAGCCGATGTCCGCGGAAGAAGTCAAGGATTATGGTTCCGGCAAGGACGTTTATACCACGTACCTGTTGGAGGAGGGGGCTGACGTCTCCTTGGGGGACGTGGCCTATGTCGTGCTCGTTAGCGATTCCAGGGAGGATGCGCTTTCGGTGCCATTAAGCTCCGTCCATCGGGAGAATGGCTCCGTCTTCGTATACCGCAAAGGGGCCGACGGTTCGGAAATGACCCCGGTGACGACGGGGATGGACGACGGCGTTTATGTGGAGATCTTGTCAGGGCTTTCAGAGGGAGACGAGGTATCGGTCGAAGAGCCCTGGAAGGTGCGTTCCGACAGGAAGGTCCTGGAGGCGACTAAGGTCGAAAGCGATGTGGAAACCATAGGGAACCTGATGTTTTCGACCACCTACCATGTGAAGAACCCGGTTGAGTACGGGACGGTGTACTTGCAGGAATGGCTGGTGAACTCCTATCAACAGGTGCAGAAGGGCGACGTGGTCGCGACTGTGCAGGTGGTCGGGGACGACATTTACCTTAAGCGGCTGGAGGTACAGGTCCAAAGGATGAAAGAGCGGCTGGAGGACCTGGCCCAAAAGGGCAGGGAAGAGGACGAGGACGCCATTTTGGAGCAGCAGGAGGCGATCGCCGACCTGGAAAAGGAGATCCAGGACAGGAAGCGGGATTATGCGACGACGCAAATCCTGTCCCCCTATGACGGCATCATCCTTACGCCGAACAGGTCCCGCCTAAGCAGCGGGGACATCCTGGAAAACGGGCAGTCCCTCTTAGAGATCGCGAGCCTGGATTCCTGTTACCTGGCGCTGCCGGACTTAGGTTACTCCTATGGGACGCAAGTGGAGCTAAGCTATGAGATGCAGACCTCGATTTCCGTTTACCACGAAGAAGCGGTCCAAGAGGGAAAAGAAGAAGGGAACGTGGAAGAGTTCGTGAATTGGACCCTGGAAAATTTGATGGAAAACGGCGAGGTCTATATGGACCTTTACGGGCTGTTCGACGACATGATGGGGACGGAGGAGCTTTCTTTCCCTGGAAAAGTCGTTTATCTCGGGCAGCGGGGGGCCAAGGAAGGGGTTCGGTCGGAATATACGCTGCTGCAGATCCCGAGCGATGCCGCACAGGAAATCCTGCGGGACATCGTGGCAATCTCCAGGATCTTCCAGATGTACCGCTATTCGGACGCCATCGACCTGGCGGTGCTTTTGCGGGACGAGGACCCGGTGGCCGCGCTCACGGACCTGGTGGTCCAGGCGGATGCCCAGTTCTTGGATGACGCCGCCCTGTTCGGGGTCAACGTCCATGGCAAGCTGATCGAGGATGGGCTCCTGGTGCCTGCCTCGTCCATGAAGATACGGGAAGGGAAGACCTACGTGCTGGTCGAAAGGGAGGATGGAGAAGTGGTGGCGCAAAGCTTCTTAGGGATCCCCGGGATCGTGACGAATTCTTATTGGGTGCTCGACGGACTTACGGAGGGAACGAAGATATGCTTAGAGTGATGTTGCAAAAGGTATGGAATAAGAAATGGATGAGCTTTTGCCTGGTGCTGGGCATCGCCCTCCTGGTGGCGACGGCGGTCAGCTTCCCCATGTACCGCCACGCCGCGTATAATCGGATGCTGCAGGATGAATTCAGGGACTATATCTCGAAAGAGGGCAGTTGGCCGACCCTTAATTCCCTGTCCTATACCTCCAGGAAGGAGGAGGGGGGAGCCACGGCGGCCAACGTGGAGAAATTCGCGAATGGCCTGGCGGAGAAGCTTGGCGTGACCTCAAGGGGCGTCATATCCTTTTATTGCACGGAACGTTCCATCGCCAATTCCTTAATGGAAAGGACCCGCACGGATGAACTGGGCATGCGGGTGGGCTTCATGACTGGCCTGGAGGACAGGGTGGACATCGTGGCCGGTGAGATGACCAGCGAGTCCGGCATCGCCGAGGATGGGGCGGTAGAGGCCATGATCACCATGCCCTGCATGGTCAATTGTAACGTCCTGCTTGGAGAGACGATAGAGTTCAACACGCTTCATGCGCCGGACGGCGGACCTTTGCGGGTGCGGATCGTAGGGACTTTTGAAGCGGCCGACCCGGACGACGATTATTGGCAGGTCAAGCCGGAATCCTGGTCGAACGTGCTGCTTGTCCGGGAAAGCGTGTTCCGGGATTATTTTACCGGCGAGCGCGCAGGGGACGTCACGTTCACCATGAATTGCTTCGCGTTCTGGGAATATGAAGACATCGAATCCTCCCAGGTGGAGGAACTGTTGGAGCGGACCGAGTACCAAAGCACCAAGGGTTCTTTTGCCTCCGTCATGGGGGAAGAGGAGTATACCGAAATCCTGTTGGAGTACCAGGGCAAGGAGCAGCGCATCAACATGATCCTGTTTTTGCTGCAGGTGCCGATCTGGATCCTGTTAGGCGCGTTCCTGTTCATGATCTCGACCCAGATTTATGATGTGGAGGGGAACGAGATCGCGGTGATGAAAAGCCGTGGAAGCTCTGGCTGGCAGATCTTTTTAAGCTACCTGTACCAAAGCGTCTTCTTAAGCATCCTGGGCACCCTGGCGGGGCTTCTCCTGGGCAGGCTGTTCGCCGCCGCCTTAGGGTCGACGAGGGCTTTCCTGGAATTTCAGGCAAGCCAGTCCTTACCGACGATCTATACGCCGGAAACGTTCGGTTATGCCCTCCTGGCGGCATGCGCCTGTGTGTGCATGGTGACTTTGCCCGCGATCAAGCACAGCCGCATCAGCATCGTGAACTTAAAGCAGCAAAAGGCGCGGCACCGTTTCTCCTGGTGGGAGAAGTGCTGCCTGGACATCATCTGCCTGGCGGCCGCGATCTTCCTTTATTATGTCTGCAGCCGTTATTATTCGGTATTGCTGGAGATGGCGACGGCGTTAGGCAGGGAGAAGGAGCTGAATTCCCTGATGGTCATCGGCGCGCCCCTGTTCATCATCGGCGCGGGGCTGTTGCTGATCCGCCTGCAGCCGCTGATCATCGGGCTGATCTACCTGGTGGGCAAGAAGTTCTGGGGGCCTGCGGCTTATATCTCTTTTATGGAAAACAGGAAGAATGGCAGGAAGCAGCAGTTTTTAATGCTTTTCCTGATCCTCTCCATATCCTTGGGCATGTACCATTCCATAGCCGCGCGAAGCATCCTGGAGAACGCCCTGGAAAATCGGGATTACCTGGATGGGGCGGATTTGATCGTCAAGGAATATTGGAGCGATAATTCCTCCATCACTTATGAAAACGTGGCGGCGACGCTTACCTATACGGAACCGGATTTCAGCAAGTATTCCGACCTGCCCTGCGCGAAATCCATGACCAAGGTCATCCGGAATGAAAATGCCGCCTTGTCCGGCAGCGAGTATCTTGGCATGCCTTTGACCATGCTGGGGATCCATACCAGGCAGTTCGGCATGAATGTGAAGATCAACCCGCAGCTTTTGGAGAAGCCCTATTATGAATATCTCAACGAGCTGGCCGTGGCTCCCGAGGGCGTCCTGCTTTCCTCTTATTTCAGGGATGTCTTTGGGTTTGAGGTAGGAGACAAGCTGGACCTTTATAACGGTTCCGGCAAGAAGTTCACCGCCCAGATCGTCGATTTCGTGGATTACTGGCCTGGCGTGAGCTTTTCCAGGAAAGATGAAGTGACCCTGCCAAAGCTGTTGGCGGTGGTGAACATCGGCACCTTGACCAACGAGTTTGGGAACATGCCCTATGAGGTATGGATCAACACGGGCGGGGAGTCCACCGACTCGTTCTACGATTGGGTCAAAAAATATGATGTGCGCGTGGAAAAATATGTGGACAAGGCCGCGGACCTGGAAGCGGTAGTGGAGGATCCCCTGTTGCAGGGCACCAACGGCGTGCTGACCCTGGGCTTCTTGGTGACGATCCTTCTGTGCGCGGTGGGCTACCTGATCTATTGGATTTTGTCCATCCGTTCCCGGGAGATGGTGTTCGGCATCCTGCGGGCGGAAGGCATGCACCGGGGAGAGGTCTTCCATTTGCTGATCAATGAGCAGCTGTTCTGCGGCGGCTTCTCCGTGGCGGCGGGGGCCCTGATCGGCTATGTCTCTTCCAGGATGTTCGTCCCGATCCTGCAGATCGCCTATGCGGTGGACAGGGAGCTGCCGATCCAGCTGATCACCCAGAGGCAGGACATGTTCCGCCTCTACGGCGTGGTCGTGGGCATGCTTCTTCTGTGCCTGCTCATGCTGGTAGGCTTGTTGTATAAGTTGGATATCGCGAAGGCGCTGAAGCTGGGAGAAGAATAATCGGGAAGCATGGGGCAGTCCGCGCACAAAGCGCGGCAAAAGCCCAAATGGCGGACAAGGCCGCGCGGCGCTTTCGTCCGCCCGGATGCAGATGCTTCGGAATGGAGTTTTGAATGAAAAAGAAGGAAGAGACCGGATCGGTCATTGAAATCGTCCATGTAGGGAAAAAGTTCCCTGTGCCGGGAGGCACGTTTGAAGCCTTGAAAGATATCCATGTCACGCTGCCTGAGGGGAAGCTTACGATCCTGCGGGGGAGGTCGGGGTCCGGCAAGACGACCCTGATGAACATTTTGGGCGCTTTGGACAGCCCGACCACGGGCCAGGTGATCATCGGCGGCAGGGATATCGCGAAACTTAGCGAGCGGGAGAAAGACAACCTGCGCAGGAGGCAGATGGGCTTCGTGTTCCAGTCCGTATCCCTGCTTCCGTCCCTGAACGCGTACCAGAACGTGGAATTTTCCATGCGGATGGCGGGCATCCGGAAAGGGCGCAAGGAGCGGGTGGAGGAATGCCTGAAAATGGTGGGCCTGGGCAACCGCATGAACCATATGCCCTCCGAGATGTCCGGCGGCGAGCAGCAGAGGGTGGCGATCGCCAGGGCGCTGGCGCATCATCCGCGCATCATTTTTGCGGATGAGCCTACGGCGGAGCTGGACAGCGCCATGAGCGCGGAGGTGACGAGGCTTCTGTGGGAGCTGACCCGGCTGGAGGGCGTGACCATCCTGATGACGACCCATGACACCGGCCTGATGGACGCGGGCGACCTGTTGGTGGAATTGGAAAACGGCCGCCAGGTGTCCGTCAAGGAGCTGGAGCATGAGGAGGAAGAAAGGGAGCTGACGGAGGAGGGGAAACATGGCTGATGCGATGATTCAGGCGGACGGCCTGGTGAAGATCTATAAATCCAAGCAGACCGAGGTCCTGGCCCTGCAGGGCCTGGACCTGACGGTGGAGACGGGGGAGCTGACCGCGATCATTGGCAACAGCGGCAGCGGCAAGTCCACTTTCCTTAACATGATCGGCGGGTTGGACAGGCCCAGCGCCGGTTCCCTGTCCGTGGACGGGAAGAACCTTTTTACCATGAAAAAGAAGCAGCTGACCCTCTATAAGCGCAATACGGTGGGCTTCGTGTGGCAGAACAATGCCCGCAACCTGATGCCGTACCTGACTTCCATTGAGAACATCATGCTGCCCATGTATTTCGCCCATGGCAGGAAGCGCAGGGAGAAGGCACTGGAGCTTTTGGAGCTGGTGGGACTGTCCAATAAGAAGAACAGCAGGCTTTCCACCATGTCGGGCGGGGAGCAGCAGCGGATCGCCATCGCCATCGCCCTGGCAAATTCCCCGAAGCTTCTGTTGGCGGATGAGCCGACGGGAAGCGTGGACGCGGAGACGGCGAATTATATTTTCGATATTTTCCATGAACTGAACAAGCAGGGGCAGACCATCCTGATCGTGACCCACGACGTGGCTTTGTCGAAAAAGGTGCAGCGCGTGGTAGCGATCCGGGACGGCAAGATAAGCAGCGAGCGGATCCTGCGCGAAAAGTATGCGGACCGGCTTAAGGAAAGCAATATCGATTGGCGTAAGGAGGATACGCAGGAGGAGTTCGTCATCCTGGACAAGGCGGGACGGCTGCAGATCCCGAAGGAAATGTTGAACGAATTGAATTTGAAGGATCAGAAGGTCAAGCTGGCGGTGCGGGACGGGCAGGTCATCCTTACCGCGCCGCAGGAAGAAGCGCAGAAAAAGTAAGGGCCATCCGGGGCGGAAGGAGGGATACGTTCATGAAGAAACGTAAAGTTTTCAAGCTATTTTGCGTGCTTGTCGCTTTGGCGACAGGGTGCGTCGGCTGCGGATCGCCCTCCGCGACTAACGGCGGCGCATCGGACGAGGGAGGCGGGATCGACCTCCTGGAGCCCAAGGCCGTCGCGGAATATTCCGAAAAGGCCGCGTGCCGTAATCTTTACGACGTGGCTTATTATACGGGAAAAATCTGCGCCTATACGGAAGAATACAGCTTTGACATGGATGTGGCCATCGGCGAGTGGAAAGTCTGCCCCGGCGACCAGGTCTCGAAAGGGAGCGTGCTGGTCACTGCGGACACAAGCGCCTTGGAGGAGGCCATCCAGGGATATGAGGAACGCCTGTCCGAACTGGACGAGGAATTTGAGACCTATCGTGCCAGGCTGGAACGGGATCTGGTGGAGCCAAGGACCGAGGAAGAGCGCCTGAAGGGAATCGTGGAGGCTTATGAGAGGGTCGAACCTCCCATGTATGGGCAGGACGCCCTGCCTGAAACAGGGCAGGACGGGCAGGAAGTGTCCGGCGGGGACCTGGCCGGGGCTGGAGCCGGAGCGGCTGGCGGAACTGGCGGGGAAGCCGGAGCGCCGGAGGCTGCAGGGGCTGGAGCCGATGGGGGAGCCGGGGCGGCTGGCGGAGCCGATGGGGAAAAATCGGCGGCTTACTTACAATGGGAGGAAGAGCATCATCGGTTCGAGGGGCAGTACCGCCTCCTTGCCCACCAGAACGCCACGGCCCTTCTGCAGTTGGAACAAAGGACGAAGCTGTGGCAGCTGGAGCGGGAATACCTGCAGAAGACCATTCGGATGCTGCAGGGCCAGTTTGGGCAGTATTCCCTTGCTTCCGACATGGACGGTGAAGTGATGGCGATGAAGATGCGGCCGGCTTACACCGTCCAGGTGGGGATCAAGACGGAAGACGTCAATCCGCAGGGGCTTCTGGAAAAAGGCACGCGGGTGGAGAGGGGCCATGCGCTGGTGGCCGTAGGGGACCGGGAACGTATCATGATCCGCAGCGAGTATATTGACAGCGCCGCCATCCGGGAAGCGAAAAGGTTCCTCTGCATCATCCAGGGCAAGTCCTATGAGGTCGCGTACCAGCCTTTAACGGAAAAGGAAATCGTCCAAATCGACAAGGACGAACAGGTGTATACCACGTTCAACTTCCTGGACGAAGACGTGGATGTGCCTTTGGGAGAGAACGTTTATATCATCCTGGAGTATGACAGCCGGGCCAATGTGCTCACTGTCCCGGCGGACTCCGTCCATAAGCAGGTAGAAGGGTCGTTCGTCTACCAGCCTTCGGAAAACGGCATCCAGGTGACCCGGGTCGTCACAGGGATGAGCGATGGCGTTTATACGGAAATCCTGTCTGGGCTAAAGGAGGGAGATCCGGTCGTGATCGACAAGCCTTGGGACACGTATCCAGGACGCCTTACATTGGAAAAAAGCGGTTGGTCTATAAGTTATGGAGTGGGCGCCAACTTCTTTTTCCCGGTGACGCACCGGGTCGTCAATCCCGTCGAGCATGGGACGGTCTTTTTTGAAGAATGGAAGGTCAACTTGTACCAGCAGGTGGAAAAAGGGGACGTCCTGGCCATGGTCCGGGTGCAAAAAGACGACCTGCTTCTGGAGCGCCAGGAAGCGAGGCTTCAAAGGATGCGGGAAAGGTTGGACGACTTGGCGGCAGGGGACGCGCAGGACAATGCGGATGCCATAGAGGATCAAAGGAAAAGCATCCAGGAGTTGGAAAAAGAGGTGGAGGAGCTTCGTAAGGACTACGAAACGACCAAGATCCTTGCGCCTGTTTCCGGCCTTGTCATCATGCGCGGGCAGATGGAAAATGGTACGAGCGCCATCTGGAAAAAGGAACAGGTGCTTCCGGCAGGGGTCCAAATCGTGGAAATCGCGGAAATGGAAGAATGCTATATAAGATATCCTGACCTGGAGGGGCAAAGCGGCCTGTCCTATGGGCAGTCTGCCGATTTATCTTATGCCTGGAGGTCCCAGGAAAAGGCGGACGCGCCACAGGAAGATTGGATGCGATACGATACCAATGTGCTTTATGCCGGCAAGGTGTTGGTCAGCGAAGATTTGAGGAGTGACAGTACCTTGTTCAAAATCCCGCCCGAGATGGCGAAAGGCGTCCTGGAAGACCGGCTTGCCGTTTTCCGGGAGGAGACCTGCAGGAGCATGTTCGCCTGCGAATTGGAGGAAGCGATAGAGCAATATGGCTATGACCAGGTGGTCCCTTTGCTGGACGCGGAATTTAAAGATTATAACACGAATCTCCAGGTTCATGCAGGCTGCACCGAAATATTGGATACCATCATACTTTCCCCGCAAGATGTATTGGTGCGAAACGGGCAGACCTATGTGTTGGTAGAAGAGGATGGGGAGGTCGTGGCACGTAGCTTCATGGGGCCACTCGTGCCGTTTAATCGGGAATATTATTATTGGGTCCTGGATGGCCTTGAGGAGGGGGACGTCATTTGCACCATGTCCCAGAAAGAGCAATAGGGAGGATCCTTATAGCCTGTCCAGGGATGAAATGGAGGAGATTTCAATGGAAAAGAAGCGGGTTTTGGAGGTTTGCGTAGATAGCGTGGAATCCGCCAGGATGGCTGCCGCAGGCGGCGCGGACCGTTTGGAGTTATGCGGCGACTTGGTGGTAGGCGGCACGACGCCCAGCCTGGCGTTGTATGAGAGGGTGCGGGAAGTGGCGGAGGTTCCCGTCCATGTATTGCTGCGCCCCCGTTTCGGCGATTTCCTTTACGGGGAAGAAGAATTCGAGGTCTTAAGGAGGCAGGCGCGGATGTATCGGGATGCCGGGGCGGACGCCTTGGTCATCGGCTGCCTCACCCGAGAGGGGAGGCTTGACATGAAGCAGATGGGCATCCTGATGGAGGCGGCGGGTTCGATTCCCGTGACCCTTCATCGGGCGTTCGACATGTGCGCCGACCTGATGGAAGCCCTTAAGGACGCCAAGGCGCTGGGGGTCCGCACGATTCTGACTTCCGGCGGCCATGCAAGCGCCTTGGAAGGAGCGGACGAACTTGGGAAGCTGCAGGAAGCGGCGGATGGGGTGGAGATCATGGCCGGCGCAGGGATCGGCGCGGAGGCCATCCGTTCCCTGTTTGCCGCTACAGGCATCACCACTTATCACATGTCCGGCAAGAGAGTGCGCAACAGCGCCATGGAATACCGCAACACCAAGGTGAACATGGGCCTGCCGCAGTTGTCCGAGTATGAAATCTGGCAGACCGACCCGATGGCCGTCAGGCGGGCGAAGGAAGTGCTGCTTGGGCTGTAAGGGGAAGGGGAACGTCGGGAACGTCGAGGCAGGCTGCCCGGGCGGGCGAAAGAAGTGCTGCTTGGGCTGTACGGGGGAAAGAAGGACGTCAGGGCAGTGATGCAGGCGTGGGGGATACGGAAATAGAAAAGGAACAGGCGCGGCCGTGCCGCGTCGGAAAGGATGCCATGGAATACGAAATCATAGATTTTCACACACACCCGTTTGATACGGAGGATGTCAATATCTGCAGGCACAAGGAACATTGCCGCATGTCCTCCCAGAATACCGTAGAGTACCTGGAAAAGATGGGCATCTCGAAGATCTGCGGCTCCGTCATCTGCAGGAACTTAGGCGAGGAAAAGGTTTATGCCAACGAATGGGAAATGATAGCGGACGGCAATCGGCGCGCCCTGGAACTGAAAGAGCAGTATGGGGATTTCTACGTGCCGGGCTTCCATGTGCATCCCGGCTATGTGCGGGAGTCCTGTGATGAGATTGAGAAGATGGATGAGAGAGGCATCCGCCTGATCGGCGAGCTGGTGCCCTACCTCCATGGCTGGAGCGACTATTCCTGCAAGGAATTTGATGAAATCCTGGATGTGGCGACCCAGTACCATATGGTGGTGAGCTTCCATTCCCTGGACAATGACCAAATGGATGAGATGGTGCGCAAGCATCCGAAGACCGTCTTCGTGGCGGCCCATCCCAACGAATATGATGATTACATGAGGCACCTCGCCCGCATGAAAATGAGCGAGAACTACCACCTCGACCTGTCGGGAAGCGGCCTGTTCCGCCATGGGATGCTGCGCCACGGCATCGATGAATGTGGGGCGGAGCGTT
>CANPWC010000018.1 GCA_947581905.1 uncultured Acetatifactor sp. | reverse complement strand
TCCTCCGCAATCTCACCCGTCTGAAGCGCGGTCTGCCCCACATAAGGCTCTTTCAGCCCCATATCCTTGATGACGCTTAGATATCCCTTGCCCACAGCCCCGGCCACATCCAGCTTCCCTTTCCCATTTGCCGGAAGCACCACGTTCGGGACGTTGGCATATCCTTTCACATTGCCATGGGAATCCGCCGTGACCGTCAAGCCCTGAACCGGTCCGTCAGAACGGATCTGCAGGGTGAGCAGGTCCTGATCTCCCTTTAAGGAGGCTCCCATCATCGCCCCTGCCGTCAAAAGCCGCCCTAAGGCAGCCGTCACCACCGGGCTGGTATTGTGCGCCTGCCTGGCTGTTTCCACCATATCCCTGGTCGCACAGGCGAACGCCCGAACCTGCGACCCTGCCGCCGTAGCCCTTACAAGATAATCAGACATATGCTTCCTTCCTATGCTCTCTCGCAGCAACGAACGCCCGCTGCGTAACCTCCGTGACATCTCCGTCCGTGTCAGAATCCCGCACCAAAACGATTTCCAAGCCGGCGCGTTCCAAAAGCGACAGGACCTTGTCCACTGTAAACCCGCGCTGTACGTGGGTCTCCGTGAAACGGCGGAACCGATCGCCCTCTTCCTGCACGAACACGGTCAAGTCGTATTCATTCAACCCCTGCTCCGCGTCGTAGTAATTTTCCCAAATGAAACTGCAATCCTCACGGTTCTCCGCGATCGTGGCATCGCCGATCACATGCTCATATTTATAAACCGTGTTGAAGTCAAACAAAAAAAGCCCGCCCGGATACAGGTAATTCTCCACCAACCGAAACACCTCAAGAAGTTCTTCTTCCTCCAGGATGTAATTCAGGGAATCACAAACGCTTATGACCGTGCCAACGGTGCTGTACAGCTCCAGGTCCCTCATGTCCTGCAAAAGGTAGAGGATCTTGGCACCGCTCCGGTCCCGTTTGCTGATGGCCACGTCCAGCATATCCTCCGAGGAGTCCACGCCGATCATATCGAAGCCTTTCTCGGAAAGCATCTGTGTCAAAGTGCCTGTCCCACAGCCTAAGTCCACCACCAAATCCCTTTCGGAACGTAACCGCTCTTCCAGGGACAGGGCCTCTTCTGGCGGCTGCTGGGAGGATGAGCCGGCGCTTACCGGGCGGGACACCCCATAGCGCCCAATCAAATCCACGATTTCAGAGCACCACTTGCCGTAAGGCGTCTCATCCATCAATTCATCATATACATAGGCAAAATCGCCGTAAACATCCATTGTTCTTTCTCCTACCGCTATTCTCCCAGCTTGACCGCTGCGGCAACCTGCCGCCGGACTTTCGGCTCCACGATGCGGCAACCTGCCTTATTCTCCCAGCTTGACCGACGCGAAGAAGCCTGCCGCCAGGCAGACGAGCCCCGTCAGGACATTGACCACGGTCAGGCTTGGATAGGTGCCCATGACCAGGATGGCTACCGGCGAAGCCACGATCAGGCCGACGATCGCCCAATAGGCATACAAAGGGAACTTGGCAAAAATAATCTCCACCAGCTTCGCAATCGCGAAAATCCCCACCACCACGCCGATCCCAAACGGGATCAAAGCGCCGCAGCAAACCAAGACGCCGGGAATATCGAACGCGGTCAGGGCACGGATAAAGTCATTGATCGTATTCAAGATTGGATGGTAATAACCCAAAAGCAACAGCATCATAGAACCGCTGACGCCTGGGATGACCATGGTCGCGGAAGCGATGACGCCTACAAAGAACAGCTTGATGAAATTGACCAGGCTAAACGCCATGCTGGCCGCTTCCCCCTCTTTCTCCCCGATTAAGGCCAACCCTGCCACCAGGGCGAAAAACAGGACGCAGGAGATGATATGCCCTACCTTGACGCGGTTTCCTTTCACGTTCTTCCAAATGGCAGGCAAGCCTCCCAATACAAGACCGATGAACAGCAGGTTCGTCTGCACCGGGAAATGCCCAAACAAATACTCAAGCCCAAAAGAACTGGCAATGATCGCGATCCCCATGCCCAGGACGATCGGAAGCAGGTACAACACGCTCTTCTTAAACTCACTGAACAAATGGGTGATGCAATGGATCAGCTTGTCGTAAATGCCCATGGACACCATCATCGTGCCCCCGCTGACCCCGGGAATGATATTTGCGATGCCAATCACCATGCCTTTTAAAATACTTTTCACCATTTCTTTTCTCCACCTTATCCTATTTTAAGACCTATCTATAGATTATAAAAGCTTTTACCTGATTTTACCACCGGAATTTTGTTTTTTCACAAAAATTTAAGCGACAGGTCGTTTCAAATACTCCCTAAGGAACGTGAACAGCCTTTCCATCTGTGCACGGGTGCCGATCGTAATGCGCAAATAATTGTCAATCCTGGGCTTGTCCCAATAACGTACATAGATATCCGCCTTACGGAGCGCCAGGAACAGTTCCTTCGCAGGAACGCTTTCATGCGTGACAAAGAGGAAATTCGCCTTGGAATCCGGGAAAGCAAACCCCATCGAGCGAAGCTCCCCCTTGGCCCACTCCCTGGTTTCCACGATTTTGCCGGTGATGGAGCGAAAATAATCCTCCTCCTGGACGGCCGCCACGCCGGCCGCCTGGGCGGCGGCATTCATGGTATAAGAATTATAGGAAAACTTTACATCCTTTAAATAACGGATCAACTTCTCATTCCCCATCGCGAAGCCGATCCTCATGCCTGCCATGGCACGGGACTTGGAAAACGTCTGCACGACCAACAAGTTATCATAACGTTCCACAAGGGGCAGGGCGCTCGTCGCCCCGAAATCCACATAAGCCTCATCCACGATGACCACGACATCCCTGTTTGCCTTTAAGATCCGTTCAATCGTCTCCTGGGACTCTTCCAGACCGGTAGGGGCATTGGGGTTCGGGAAAATGATGCCGCCCGGCGCCACATAATCCTCAGGCCTCATGCGCCAGTCTTCGTCCAAAGGACAGGTCCGAAACGGGATCCCGAACAGGTTCGCCCAGACATCATAAAAAGAATACGTCACATCCGGGAACAGGATGGGCTTGCCGGAATGGAAGAAAGTCATAAACGCCATGGCGAGCACGTCATCCGAGCCCACGCCGACGAAGACCTGTTCCGGCTTAAGTCCATAGTACCGTGCCAACGCCTGGGTGAGCAACTTGGAATCCGGGTCCGGATAGAGGCGCAGCTTTTCCCTTGCGACGCCCTGCATCGCTTCCGTCACGGACGGCGCAGGGGGATAGGGGCACTCATTGGTATTTAGTTTCACCATATCGGGCTTATTCGGCTGCTCCCCTGCCACATAAGGAACCACCCTCCTTACCTTGTCTTCCCAACTCATCTTCATCCGCACCTCTTCTTTCTACCGGCCATACGCCTTGGCAACGCGCCTTGGCCATGCGCCTTAGCAACGCGACCCGGTCATATGCCTTGACAACGCGCCGTTTCCAGCTAAACAACGTCATTTTATCATAATGGCATATGATTGGCAAGACACAAAACCAGGCTAACGAAAGGCTAACTAAGGCACTATAGGAAGCGTACCACGCATGGCTGGCAAAACCAGGAAGGATGCCAATGATGCAGACGCCGCCTTGGGCGACGGCTAATGCGCCGGAAAAAGGCGGTTAAGCCGCAAGCATGGCAGAAAGAGCCAAGCCGCGGCGATATAGGGAAGGAAAGGGACCGGTACGCGCAAGTTGCCCCGGCCGTCCAGGTTGCCCCGGCGAACCTGGACGACCGCAAGAAATAGGAGCGCAGTTCCCATATGGACCAGCGAAAATGTCAGCCCATCAAAGCTTCCCCTAAGCCCTTCCTCAAAAAGGGCGCACACAAGGAAGGCATAACCGTCCCCCCTGCCATAAAGCTTCCTGAAAACCAAAAGCTGGACCGCCGCAACGAGCAGCCAAGGGCGGACCCAGCCCCACTCCCCTTCTAACGCCAAGGCACAGACCCGGATGACCGCGGTAAAGGCAGGGAAGACATCATGGACCTGTTTCGTCTGCAGGTCCGTTACGGAAGCCACCAAAAGATACGCGATCAAAACCGTATAGGAGAATCGCCCTGCGCATCCCTGGCCCTTCAGGAATGCCTCCATCCAGCTTCCCCCGAGGAAGCCGCACAGGATAAGGCAGCCCCTTATCCTTTCGTCCATCCGAAGACCATAATCCGGATCCCAGCGATGGATCATATGAAAGAAAAGGATCATCCATCCTATGATCGTGCCGCCATATGCAACCGCCATCGTGACCGCCCCTCCTCCTGCCATTGATAGAATCCTTTTGCCGAAATCCCTACCGCAACATCCCTGCTTAGGCATCCCTACCGCAGGCGGGTCCGAATCTCTTTCAGGATGCTCTCTTCCTCCCCCAGCGTCCAAAGCATCGGCTTCTCTTGCAAGACCACGCCATCCTTATAAGCCGTGACGACGATCTCATATTCTCCCTTAGCCGCATGCAGGGGCACCATGAAGACGATCTCCTCCTCCGCTTCCGGGCGCAGGGCGCCGTATGGGTAATCCTTGTTCAGCTGCGCATCCCATTCCGTAAGTTCCCTGGGGAAGCGCACCTCCACTCGGTCAGGATAGCCCGCGACCCGAAAAGTAAGCCTTCCACTCTCCCCACAGCGGAAGATGGGGTCGTGCGGCTCCAGTATCCTTTCCACGTTTGCTGACAAGGCAAGATCCAACGTCCAGTCCGCATAAAGCGTCACATCCGCATCAGGCGTAAAGCTTTCGCCCGGCCCTCCGGCAGGCCTGGTACATTCCGGATCATAACACCAACGTTTCAGGCTATAACCCGGCCTGACAGAATCCGGCAAAACCACCGGGGCCTGCCGATAAGTGGCGGTAATCCGGTCCACCGCCCCCATCCCGCCTTTGTATTGATAAACATAATTACGGAACACTCCGGCAAACGGCTGCCTCAGGGACCATTCCTGGAACAGGGCCGCGCTGCTTAAGGGAGCTACCCAGCTTCCCCCTCTTGCGTCAAACGAAACCGTCTTGCCCGCAGGCGGCACAAGGCTGTCCATATCCACCTGGTAATATTCCCCATAGCCTTTCCGAAATTGGCTGATCTGGTTCGTCCCTAAATAAGTCCCGCCTGCCGGATCGATCTGAAGGGTGCTCTCCTGCCTGGCCCATTGCGCATACAAGGTCACGACTCCCTTGCCGGTCCCGTCATAATTCTCCTGGGTCAGGTTCCAGACCTCCTGTTCATCCGCGAAGCCCTGCCCTAAACCGTCCGGGCGGCTATTCCAACCCAGGAACACATACCCTTCCCGTTGAAACTGGTTTTTGCTGAGCCTCTTCTGTGCCTGCACGGCCTCTCCTTCATAAGTGTCCGCCTGGTTATACATATGGATGCTGTTGGGCATCGTCCCATAGACGGGGCTGGACGAATTGCTCTCATAATGTACCTGGTATCGGTTCCAGGACACCCGCTTGCAGATATGGACGGTCATATCCGCCCCTTGTTCAAAATTCTTGCAATAAGGGCATAAGTAATAATATGCCATACGCGTGTCCAGCAGGGTAATGGAAGCCGCCGCTTCCCGGCTCATGTAGACCAACATGGGCGTGATCCGCTCCCCACAATCCGCGCAGTATGCCATCCATCCCGAAAAATAATCCCGGAAGCATCTGACCCGCCCCATTTCAATCTGGTGGAACCCAACCGCCGGAGAGGGATAAATATCATGGCAGCAATACCCCCTGGGATGTTCCACCTTCCAATAACCTACCGGGACATCCTCCGTGCGTGCCGATTGGAAAATATGCTGCCCTGCGCCCGCGGACGCGCCCCTGGGGCCGCTTATCCCGTTTACCACGAAATCCTTGGGGAATTGCTGGTAATTCGTATCCCCCGCATTTGTGGTAAAAGCCTTCTTATCCGGACTGAACGACACGTAAGGGCTCTGGTAAATCGTCCCCGCCCGGACGGATAACGGCATGACAAAGCAGCATACCAGAACCATAGCCGCGCCGGCCGCAAAACGCATGCCCCATTTAGCCAGGCGCTTCACACCCATTTTCCGATGCCGTAACTCCTGTTCCATCAACCCACCTCCCAATCTGACCGCCTGCTCAACGGGCGCTCCCAGCCTGCAGCGCCTTCACCACACGCAGGGAACCGTTGGACAGTTCCGTATAGAAACGCTCGACATCCTCCTTTTCCATCAAGATGTTGACGCGCTGGGCAGACGCGGCATGGTTCTCCGCGTCAATCTGTTCCCCTGCGCTGTTGAACACATCCCGAATGAAAATATTTTCCCATAGGAGGCTTGCCAGCCCCGTTTCTTTATCCACCACATATATATGGATCCGATCCCCGCTGCGGAGCACGCCGCTGACCACCTGGTACAAATCTTCCGCCGTAAAGCCGGCCAACACAGGCTGCCGCAGGGAGCTCCATACCTCATTCAAATCTTCCAGCATGGAAGCCGTCACCACGGAACCGGCATCGATGGGGGAAGCGGTGATCTTTTGATACAACGCCTCCCAATCCACGACCGCCGTCCCAGGGATCAGCTTCACGTCCATTTCCTTTTCCTGAATATATTCCCGCACGTTCTCTTCCGTAAGCACCACGCCTTCCGCGATTTCCTTGCCGGCGACCAGCACCCGTCCTTTCGCATAGTCATTCATCAGGTCGGCTTCCACGCCAAGCAAGATGCAATAAGTGGCCGCGGCGGCAAGCAGGGCGATAAACGCGGCTCCCGTCAGAATCCGCTTTTTCCCTTTTTTCATTCTGCCTCCTTTCTGGGCGTTCCCATCCAAGCCATTTGCGACGCCCCACGCAAACAGCCGCTCTCCCGCCTTTCCATAGATAGGACCCCTGCGGTGCATGCCATTTCCTTACCCCGTCGCGCCTAACGCGCCGACGATGTCTACCGTTTTCTCCTTATCCGCATATACGGTCACTCCGAAAGCGCCTTCCACCGGGAAGCGGATACGGCTGTAGACGGATGTATAAGACACCAAGGTCCCGTCCGGCGTCCTCACCCGGCCTGCGCCGCCCGCCTCCCGGCGCGTACTGATCCTTCCGTTATGATTATAAGTAAAAATCTCGACATCTCTCCCCTCGACATTGTATACAATATACTGCTGCACCGTGACCGGACCGCTGACCAGGCTGTGGTCCGCGTGTTCCCACTGATCGTTTAAGCGCAGGTTTTCCTTGAGCGCCATCCGATACAGGGCATAAGCGTCATCCGGCGAAGCGATCCGCAAAGTATGGCTTAACCCATACTCCCGCACATCTATGACCGCGGAGGCCAGGTTGGAGGCCGCCAACGCGTCCTCCAACAGAAAACTTGTCGTCCGGAAAATGTACATTTGCATTTCCACCGTCAAAATCACGATCAACAGAAATAAAAAGTACATGCCCAGGATGATTTCAACCTTTCCCTCCGACCTGCGCCCTGCCAAAAGCTTTAGCCCGCCAGGAACCTTCCTTGTCCCTCTCTTCAAATCCATGCCTCCCTCAATGCTTGTCTGTGCCTGATCTTCACGGCTTAATTCTTAGCCGTGGACATCTTGCGGTCCTCGAACCGGTAAACGGCGGTCCCGAACGCCGTCTGGAAGAGATTGCTGCCGACCACGATATTCTGCGCCTCGATTTCCCCATGGACGACCAGGTAAATCGGAGAACCAAATTCTACCGCGCTTAAGGTAGTCCCGGAGAAATCCACGCTCTTCGCCCCAATTTGGTGCAGCTCCTGTTCCATGGCAAGGCGGTCGTCATTCGTAAGGCAGCCCACGGTCTCCATGCGCAGGATATATTTCCGGGCGATCTGGCCAATCTGGGCCTTGCACTGGAAGATCTGGACGCTCCCCACATAAGCGAACATCACAATGGTAAGCACCAGTACAAAGATGCAGACCGTCAGCACATCCGTAAGCTCGCCCCGGCTGCTTCCCGCCAGCCAAGCCTTTCCCATGCCTTGCTTTCCCTGCCGCCAAGCCTTTCCCATGCCTTGCTTTCCCTGCTGCCAAGCCTTCCCCATGCCTTGCTTTCCCTGCCGCCTCTTCCTCATCATGGTATCACTGCCCCGTCCAGCATGTTGGTTGCCTTCTGCTGCATGGTACCCACCAGGGATACGATGAAATCGCTTAACTGCTTCCGCATGACCACGCAAAGCAGCAAGGCGATGATGCACAGCCCCACCGTCACCAGAATACCGTCAATGCCCGGGCTCTTTGCTCCAAACACCCTGCCGCACAGGCTGCGGGCCTTATTCTGGACCTTCCATTTCATCCTCCATAAAATATCCATTTTCCCTCCATTCCGCCTCCCTCCTACAGGAGGCTCATCTTAATCATTTCCAGTTCCATATGCTTTCCCTAAGCCCACGCATCCCAAGCCATCCGCCCCAGTCCTTAGAACGCGATCACTGCCGAGAACATGTGGCTGATGCAGGCATAGAGCACGACCGCCAGGATGGCGGCAAGGATGCCCAACTGATAAAATGTGATGCTGCGGTCCAGGCTTCCTTTCTTGCGTTCCATTAACGCCGTCTCCAGGTCTTTGAGCTGCTCCGCCAGGTCGCTCAACAGCTCCACCGCCTGCCCCGATTCCAAAGCCTGCAGCAAGGTGATGCAAAGCGCGTCCACATACCGGTTGTCAAACTGCCCTTGGAAGCGTTCCAAGGCTTCCTCCACGTCCGCTTTCATGGCGATGTCCCCGGACAGGGACAAAAGCGCCTTCCGAAACCGCGGCTCCCGGACGCTGGCATAACATTCCGCCAGGGCGTCCGTCACATAAACCCCTGCCCGGATCTGCATCGATATGGCATGATACACCAGCTTCAGCTCCGGCAGCATCCTCTCATTGTCCCTTACGTTCATCCAGGCAAGCAGCAAGCTGGGCAGCCAAAACAAAACCACTGCCGCGCACACGCCCCAGGCGGTCCCGAAGCCTACACCCACGAACAACCCCAGGCTTGCCAGCACCAGGCGCAGGGCGGTAAAACTTACGGGATTCATCCATGCGCCAAAATGGACGGCCGCCCCGTTGCGGCGCAAGTAATCGTCCAGCTTCCCATAATCCAGGAAACCGCCCCGCCCTTGCTTCAAATTCAGGCAAAAAGTCTCATAAGCCGATAATAAAAGCTTCCCGGGCTGCCAGCAGACCGCCATGATCATCAACAAGGCAAAGGTTCCAGCCGCCACGATGACGCTCAGGCAGCGGATCCCCCACTGCAAGGTCTCCATATCCATCAAAACAATCTTTTCCATTCCCTCGTCCCCTATTTCTATACCCCTGTGCGCGCTTTGGCACGCGTACCAACCAATATTGGAAAGTTCCCTTTCAAACTTTACCTTCAACCGCCCAGGCATAGGAACTCATACGCCCGCCCCAGGCGGCCAACAACCCCTTGACAGTCCAGATGTCAACATCCTCCGTCCATTCTACCGGTCCAGCTTCCGGACCTGTCCATAGAACAACAGGATAATCCCGAAGATCACTCCCAGGCTGATCCTGCCGGGCAGGGTATCCAGCAGGATTTCCCGGATGCCGGCGCCGATCAGCTGCTCCACGGAGAGGAAGATCACGCCCGCCATGCCCAGCAAGATGACCATGTTGACCAAGGCTTCCTTAATCATCGACTTACGCTCCTGCCTCGTCCTCATGTACTCCCGCACCGCCCTCCTGCTGTGGCTCACCAGGGCTTTGAAATCCGCGGAATACCGGACGCTGACCTCCAGGTTGCGCACCAGCTCCTTAAATTGGGGATGCTCCACCTTCTCCGCCATGGACAGAAGCGCCAGGCTGGCGTCCCCCGTCGTCTGCGCTTCATAATAGCAGGCGTCCAGGACGCTGCGCAGGGGCTCGTCCAGGTACTTGCTGATCTGGTTCAAGATTCCCGTCACCTCTCCCGCCGTGATGCTGTAATTGCCCAAAAAATCCAAAAACTTCAACAGGTTGTCGTTCACGAGGCGGTAGTTGCGCCCCATGAGCGCCCCCATCAGGCAATGCCTCGCCCCCTGCAGGGCAAGGATCGCAAGAAGCCCCCACAGCCAGCTGCCGGATAGGACCCCTGCCGCGAAATACCCCAGCGCGCACGCCCCCAGGTTCATGAGAATCCAAACCTCCGGCGTAAGCCATGGGAAGCGGACCGCCAGCCCGCTATACACCAGCTTCTGCTCCACCCGGTGCAGCGGGCCCGGACGCTCCGACAACAGGGTCAGGCGCGCACGGTTCTGGCGCGCCCTTTGCCTTGCGGCGGCGTCCAGGGATTCCGTCGTCCGATTCCACCAATTCCGCAGCACCCTTTCCCTGGCGAACCAATAGAAGCAAAGGAAGAAGCCCAGATACAACAATACCGCCAAAAGCGCCTTGATACGCATACAAACATCCATCCCATCCCTCCTAAAAAATCCTTTCGTAACGCAGGTCATGCTTCTCCTCGTCCCAGCCCCGGCAGGCAAAGACCTGGCGCACCCTGTAATGCTCCATGAAGATCAAGGTCTGGAAGCAGTCCATCATCCTCATCAGCTCATCCCGGGAATACCGGCTGTCGTACATGGCATAATCCACCACCTTGTCCGGGGCCCGGTCCGCGCTGGGCGCGTGGATGGTGGCGGCGCAAAGCTGCCCCGTGTAAGCCGCGTTCAGCAGATACAGGGCTTCCCCGCCTTTCACCTCACCGATGATGAAGAAATCCACGTCCATGGTAAGCCCCGCGATGCTGATGTTTTTCAGGTCATAGCTGACCTGGCTCTCCCCGCTCCCCGGAAGGGAATGCAAAAACATCATGTCCGGGTGGCTCTTCGTCGTCAATTCGTCCGCCTGCTGCGCGACCAGGATGGCCATATCGTCCGGCAAGGTCTCCTTCAGGGCGTTCAACAGGGTCGTCTTGCCGGAGGAGTTGCCCCCGCAGATCAACGTGGAACCCTCCCGGAAACGCCTTACCAAGAGCTTAGCCGTCTCTTCCTCCATCATCCCCCGCCCGATCAGGTCCCGCATCTGCGGGAAGTCGCGAGGCACTTTCCGGATGCAGAGATAAGGCTCGCTGTAGGTATTGACCAACGGCATGGATATCGTGAAGCGCAGGATGAAGTCCGGGTGGCTCTCCGAATCCGTAAAACGCTGGATGGCGTTCAGGTTGGAAATGTTCACCTGGTTCTTGGTCGCCACATAATCCACGAACTGCCGATATTCCTTTTCTGAACGGAACGCGACCCCTCCGTCCATCCTCTTCCCTTCCCGCTTGATACGCACATTGTCGAAGCTGACGACCCGGATGTCCGATATCTCCCGATCGTCAATGAGCGGGGACAGCCGCGAATAGCCGAAAATATACTGTTCAAAAGCCTTGAGCAGCCTCTTCGCCTCCTGCCCGGACAAACCGTACCCACCCTCGATATGGGCTTTCGCGTCCTCCAGGAACGCTTCCTTGCTGATCACCCCTTTCTTCATCTGAATCAGGGACAGCTGCTTCTTCGTGGTATAATCCTCCACCAAGTGGTCCAGCTTCTCTTCCAAGGCCGCAGCCTTATCCTTCTTTCCAGTTTCCGTCTTGTTTCCTGCCACAAAACCATCCTCCCCATCCTGGTCTACTCCCCTTAAGCGCGCTCGGTCGAGTGATTGTAAACTTACACCCATCCCGCCCCAATGTCAACGAAACCGGACGCATTTTACCTTGTGCCCTTTTTACGAATTTTTCAGGGCTTCCACCGCGCCTTGTGCACTTTTTCCAGGGGAAAACTGCGCATAAAACCAAGCTTCCTTTCCCTTCGTCATTTTGACGGCATCGATTTCTTTGTGCAAAAATCAAACATTTTATGGAAAAAATCAAATTAAATAAAATAGGGTATTTTCAAATCAGGAAAATCATGTATAATGTTATTAGAAAAAAAGGACAAGGAGAGTGACAGACATGTTCATTATATTGGGAGGCGGATTACTGATCATTTTATTCGCTGTCGTCGTTTCCGTCGTCTCTTCCGTGGTTTCCGCGATCGCGGCGGACCAGGATACAGAAGACTGACCCAAAGGAATCGAATATTTTATTTTTACTTAATGATTTGACCACATTTTGGCCACAAAGTCTTGATAGGATAAGAATTGAAAAAGGAACTCCCCCAAGGTTTCTTTTTCAAAAACTTTTCAACTCCCCCTCTTATAAAAAAACAGAGTATCGGTCTGACTGATACTCTGTTTTTTATTGCTTCTGTAAAACACGGCCGGCGCTTCCCGCCTCTGTCAAAACGCGGGAAGCGCCTCCCAGACCCAACAGACCTCCATCACCCCTTGATTGGGGAGAGCACGGAAAACGCCTCCCAGGCCCAACAGGCCTCCATCACCCCTCGATCGGGGAAATCGCGGAAAACGTCTCGCTCATGGAAGCGTCATAAAACCTGAACTGGCCGCGCCCTTCCCGCTTCGCGGTATAAAGCGCCTGGTCGGCATGGTGGAACAGGGTGGCGTAATCCCGGCCCACGGTCTCCGTCTTGGCCACGCCCATGCTGATCGAGATCTGGAAGCCCTCGAAATCCTCAATCAGGCTATGGAAAATACGGTTGACGATGGATTCGATGCCGGTCTTGTAGGTAAGGAAGATCAGGATTTCGTCGCCGCCCACACGGGCCGCCACGTCGCCGCTTCGGATGCTCTGCTTCAGCCTCTTCGCCACATGCTGGAGCACCCTGTCCCCGAAAGCATGGCCGAAGTTGTCGTTCGCCAGTTTAAAGTAATCCAGGTCAAAGATGACCATGGCGAACTCGCCGCCTTCGGATTCCTCTATCTTCTCCTGGATGAGCTTCTTGGCGCTCATATGGTTCATCAGGCCGGTGAGCCCGTCATGGCTGGCCAGGTATTCCAGGTTGGACAGATGGTCCTTTTCCTCCTGGACATCCGTCATCTTGCCGATGACGGACACATATTCCTTGTTGTTCCCGGACCACATGGCGCGGCACGTCATCCGGTTCCAGCGCTCCTGGTTCTTCAGGTGGATGCGGCAGTCATACTGCACCACCGGATTGTCCGGCGTCGCCTTATGCAGCAATTCCGTGATCTTCTGCAGGTTCTCCTCCCCCATGAGCCGCAGCACGTTCTCGTTGTGGCGCGGGTCCATGGTCACTTCCTCCAGGCCCAGCTGTTCCACGCCCCAATCGGAGATCGTCACCATGGGAGGCGCAACCGTATATTCAAACTGGATTTCCTTGGACATGGATGCGAAGAAACGATATTTCGTCCTCTCATGCTCCAGCATGCGTAAGGTCTTCTCAGAAACCGTCAGCTCTTTATGGCGCAAAAGCTCGGAAGTCACGTTCGCCATCTGCTTCTGCGTGTTGCGGCCCACGGAATTTACCTTAAGTTCCTCTATGATCTCATCCCCGATCTCCTGTAAGCACTCCAAAAGCAGAGGGTTGAACGCGCCGCATTCGCCGTCCAGGATCATCTGCTTCGCCTTTTCATGGGGAATCGCTTTCTTATACACTCTTTCGCTGGTCAACGCGTCATACACGTCCGCCAGCGCCACGACCTGGGCCTCAATGGGGATCTCATCCCCCTTAAGCCCGTCCGGATAACCCCTGCCGTCAAACCTTTCATGGTGCCAGCGGCAGATGGCCTTGGCGACCTTCACCAACGGCTCCTCCTGATGGAACGGGATCTTCTCCAACATGGACGCGCCCAGGGCGGAATGCTCCTTCATGATCTCGAACTCTTCCGGCGTGAACCTGCCGGGCTTGTTCAAGATGGCGTCCGGGATGCCGATCTTGCCGATGTCATGCAGCGCGGAGGCCGTGGCGATCATGGTGATCTCGCTGGTCGTCTTGGGGTATTTGTCCGTCTTGGTCTGCAGGTGCCGCAGGATCATCTCCGTGATGATGTTGATATGAAGCACATGCAGCCCGCTCTCCCCGTTGCGGAACTCCACGATGTGGCTTAAAATGTTGACCATCAGGCTGTTGCTTTTTTCTTTTTCATAAATCTGTTCCGTGACGAGCCCGACCAGCTTCCTCTGCTTCGCATAAAGCATGATGGTGTTGTTGATCCGTCGGCTCAGCTTGACCGCGCCCTCCCCCTTGTCGATGAAGTCCGTCACGCCCAGTTCATAGGCTTTCTCCACTAGCTGGTCGTTCTTGCCGTCCGAAGTGATCATGATGACCGGGACGTCGTCCACCCAGTTATATTTATTCATGAATTCCAGGACCTGCAGGCCGTCCATTTCCGGCATGACCATGTCCAAAAGCATGACGTCGATCTCATTCCTGCTTTGCTGCAGGATGGCCAACGCCTGCTTGCCATTGTCCGCATGCAGGATGTCGTACTGGTCCTTCAGCAACTCTTCCATCAGCTCCCGGTTGAACCAATCGTCATCCACCAATAAGATCTTCTGTTTTACTTCTCCCATATCCGCCTCTTCCTATTCTTCATCGCCGCCTGGCCTTTGCCGGCGCTTACGCGACCTTTATGAGGGGCGCCCCGGAAAGGAAGCGCCCCGAAAATGCTAAAAACTTTTATGCGAACGGATTCTCCGTCGGATACATCATTCCTTTGGGATGGTTGAAGTCCAGGTCCTCCACCGGCACGCCCACATACTTGAACACCTCGAAGAGGGACTTGCCGAAATGCCCGAAGGCTACGGCGCCATGGTGCGGGAAGTTCTTCTCGATCAGCACATGGCGGTAAAACCTGCCCATCTCAGGGATCGCGAACACGCCGATGCTGCCGAAGGATTTGGTCGCCACGGGCAGGACCTCGCCCTGGGCTATGTAGGCGCGCAGCTTGTTGTCCGCGGTGGACTGCAGGCGGTAGAACGTGATGTCGCCGGGCAGGATGTCGCCTTCCAAGGTCCCCTGGGTCACTTCCTCGGGCAGCGTGCGGGCCATGATCATCTGGTACTTCATGTTGCAGAACGACAGCTTCTTGGAGCATGTGTTGCCGCAATGGAAGCCCATGAACGTGTCGCTGTGGGTATAAGGGAACTTGCCCTGGATCGCTTCCTCGTACATGTCGTCCGGCACGGTATTGTTGATGTCCAGAAGCGTCACCACATCCTGGCTTACGCAGGAGCCGATGAACTCGCTTAAGCAGCCGTAGATGTCCACTTCACAGGAAACCGGGATGCCCATGCCCGTCAGGCGGCTGTTCACATAGCAGGGCACGAAGCCGAACTGGGTCTGGAACGCGGGCCAGCACTTGCCGGCGATCGCCACATATTTGCGGTACCCCTTGTGCGCTTCCACCCAGTCGAGCAGGGTCAACTCATACTGCGCCAGCTTCGGCAGGATGGTGGGCTTTAAGTTGCCCTCGCCCAGCTCCTCTTCCATTTCCTTCACCTTGGCAGGGATCCTTTCGTCCCCCGCGTGCTTGTTGAACGCTTCGAACAGGTCCAGCTCGGAATTTTCCTCGATCTCCACGCCCAGGTTGTAAAGCTGCTTGATCGGGGCATTGCAGGCCAGGAAGTTGAGGGGCCTGGGACCGAAGGAAATGATCTTCAGGTCATGGAGGCCGATGATCGCCCTGGCGATGGGAAGGAATTCATGGATCCTGTCCGCGCACTCGGAGGCGGTGCCCACCGGATTCTCCGGGATATATGCCTTCACATTACGCAGCTTCAGGTTGTAGCTGGCGTTGAGCATGCCGCAATAAGCGTCGCCGCGTCCGCCCACCAGGTCTGACTGGGATTCTTCGGCGGCCGCAATGAACATGGCGGGACCGTCAAAGTGCTTGGCAAGCAGGGTCTCGGAAATCTCCGGCCCGAAGTTGCCCAGGTAGACGCACAGGGCGTTGCAGCCCGCCGCCTTGACATCCTCAAGGGCCTGCACCATGTGGATCTCGCTCTCCACGATGCAGACAGGACACTCATAAATGCCCTCCGTGCCATATTTTCCGACATAAGCCTCCACCAGGGCCCTCCTCCTGTTCACGGAAAGGCTCTCCGGGAAGCAGTCCCTGCTGACGGCCACGATGCCGACTTTGACTTGTGGTAAATTGTTCATCTCTTTGTTCCTCCTTTATGAAAAATAGATGGAAAAAACGTTTCCGGCTGTTTCCATTATACCCCTTCCGGGGCTTGTTACGCAAGCTTATCCAGGTCTAAATTCTCCCCTTTCAACCCCAAAAACGAGCCGTCGTCCAGCCCGCCGTCCTTATGGCCGATGAGCCACTTGTTCACGGCGGCCAGAAGCGAATCCTCGTCGACGGAGCCGTCCGCCAGGACCGCGGCCTTGCCATCCCGCGCCTTGGCATGGGGCTTTGTCAAAGGATAATTCGTCCCCTTGGGCAGGACGATGGCCACCTGGAAGCCCTTGCCGTCCACGCCGCAGGGCGCGTAGTGCAGGGTGGTGGCATATACCTCTACGGCGGTCCCCGCCGGCACCAAAAACGCCTTGACCTTGGAGGTGTCAAAGGTATGGTCAGCCTCCACTTCGCTCATAAGCCCCAGCATCAGGACCGCGTCCGTGGCGGCTATGTTGATCTCGGAATCCCTGTGGTATTCCAGGGCGTTCAGCTTGCTGTTATGCCCGTTGCAGAAGCCGATCTGGATGGGCATTTCGCCGTAGACGACCGTAGAAAGGGCCTCCAGGGCGGGCGTCGCCTCCAGCGCCTCCACGCTGGGCTCATAGACCACGCCGTCGGTGACGGGGGTGTCGCGAAGCGCCTCAAGCAGGGCGCTTAAGTCCACATTGGTGATCACCCTGCCATAAGGGATGAATTCAGGGTCACTAACAGAATAAATCTTCATAGGGCATCCTCTCTTTCTTAATGAATGATATCAAAAACAGGCTTGCAGGCCGGATAAATCTTGCAAAACTGGGCGTAACGTCCCTCGTATTTCTGGACGAGCCCCGGATCCGGTTCCACGGTCTCCACGACCTTCACGACCTTGGACGCGATCTCTTCCACGCTGGCATATTCGCCGCAGGCCACCGCCGCCAGCATCGCGCCGCCCATGGCGGGACCCTCTTCGCTCTCCAGCACGTCCACCTTAAGGTTGAGCACGTTGGCGATGATCTTCCTCCACAGGGGGCTCTTGGCGCCGCCGCCGCAGATCTTGGTGCGCTCCAGGTGGATCCCCAGGGACTTCGCCACCTCCAGGGAATCCCGCAGGGCGAACGCCACCCCCTCCAGGACCGCCTGGGTCATGTCCGCGCGGGTCGTGTCCATGGTCATGCCGATGAACGTGGCACGGGCGTTGGGGTCATTGTGCGGGGACCGCTCCCCCATCAGGTAAGGCAGGAAATATACATGGTTCTCGCCCAGCTTCCCGATCGCTTCCTGCTGCGCGGCATAATCCGAGGTGCCCAGGATATCGTCCATCCACCATTTGTTGCAGGAGGCGGCGCTCAGCATGCAGCCCATCAAATGATAGCTGCCGTCCGCATGGGCAAAGGAATGGAGGGCGTTGTTCCCATCTACGCCGAACTTCTTGGAGGAGATGAAAATGGTCCCGCTGGTGCCCAGGGAAATGTTGCAGCGCCCGTCGCCCACCGTGCCGGTCCCTACCGCGGCGGCGGCGTTATCCCCGGCCCCCGCGGCCACCTTGACCGTCTCGGGCAGGCCCAAAAGCTTCGCCACCTCGGGCAAGAGCGTGCCGACGCACTCGTAGCTTTCATAGCAGGTGGCGAGCTGGTCCGTGGTAATGCCGCAGATCTCGCACATCTGCTGGGACCACTTGCGGTTCTTCACGTCGAACAACAGCATCCCGGAGGCGTCCGACACGTCCGTGCAGTGCACCCCCGTCAGGCGGTACGCGATATAGTCCTTGGGCAGCATGATCTTCTTGATCCTGGCAAAATTTTCCGGCTCCTTATTTTTCACCCAAAGGATCTTCGGGGCGGTAAAGCCGGTAAAGGCGATGTTCGCCGTGTATTCGGAAAGCTTCTTCTTGCCGATCACTTCATTGAGGTAGTCACATTCCTCATAGGTCCTGCCATCGTTCCAAAGCAGGGCGGGACGGATGACCTCATCCTCCTCATCCAGGATCACCAGCCCATGCATCTGCCCGCCGAAGCTGATGCCGGCGACCTGTGACTTGTCCACATCCTCGGTCAGCTCGCGAATCCCCAGGACGGTCTGTTCCCACCAGTCCTTCGGATCCTGCTGCGACCAGCCGGGATGGGGGAAGTAAATGGGATATTCCCGCGACACGATCTTGCAGATCGCCCCATCCTGGTCCATCAAAAGCAGCTTCACCGCCGACGTCCCTAAATCCACACCAATATAATACATACATTCCTCCTATCCGCGCCCCCCGCTGGCGGAATAAACGCTCCGCCGGCCTGCCGCCGCTTCGCCACGCCAAACGCATGGGTAAAACGCATGGGCACACGAAAGTTGGGCGCACCTAATTTCATGATAATCTGTGGGAGCGATAAAATCAAGTATTTCTCGTAAAAACATATTGTAACTTTTCCGAAAAGACAGTACAATAGGAAAGCACACTTTCATAAGGAGGGATGCGTCTTTGAAGTCGTTCCAATTCATTTTATCCTATATCAAGCGCCACCGGTTCCAGTACGCGGCCGGGATCTTAACGCTGTTTATCGTGGATTTCGCGAACCTGTACATACCCAAGGCGACGGGCACGATCACGGACGGACTTACGGACCACACCCTGGACTGGAATGGCATCCTGCTCTGCCTCGGCTGGATCTTCTTCCTGGGGCTGACCCTGGCCGTCGGCAGGTTCTTGTGGCGCTATTTCCTCTTCGGGGCGGCGCGTTCCATTGAAATGGAAATCCGCAACGACATGTTCGCCCACCTGGAAGAAATGAGCGTGGAATATTTTAACGAGCATAAGACCGGCGACCTGATGACGCGCTTCACAAGCGACCTAAACGCCGTGCGCATGGCCATCGGGCCTGCCGTCATCAGCGTCTTCGACGCCACCGTCATGACGGTCATGGTCATCTTCCAGATGATGTATTATGTGGACGTGAAGCTGACCCTGATGACCCTGGTGCCCATGGCGGTCATCTGCATCGGCGAACTGTATTACGGCAAGCTCGTCCATCCGCGCTACCGGGCCAGGCAAGAGGCGGTGTCCGACCTGACCGACTTCGTGCAGGAAAGCTTCTCCGGCGTCCGGGTCATCAAGGCGTTCGTCCAGGAACGCCGCCAGCTCGGCAAGTTCGCCCAGGCCAACCAAAACGCCATGGACAAGAACCTGTCCGTGGTCCGGCTGAACGCCGTCGTCATCCCCCTGCTGGACGTCATCATCGGCATGAGCACCTTGATCACCCTGGTGTTCGGCGGCTACCTGGCGCTGACCGGGCAGATCACCCTGGGGCGGTTCGTGGCGTTCAACCAATATATCAACATGCTGGTATGGCCCATGCTGGCCTGCGGCGACGCCATCAACATGTTCTCCCAGGGCGGCGCTTCCATCCGGCGTATCCATGAGGTCTTCCTGGAGCCGCCTGAGATCCACGACACGGAGAAGACCCAGGCGACCCCGGACCTGACCGGGCAGATCACCCTGTCCCACCTGACGTTCCTCCACAAAGGGATGACGGAGCCCACGCTTAAGGACATCAACCTGGAGGTCCCCGCCGGCACGACCCTGGCCATCGTCGGCAGGACGGGCAACGGCAAATCCACCCTGGTCAACCTCCTGCTGCACCTGTATAACACCAAGCCGGGCATGATCCTGCTGGACGGCAGGGACATCAACACCATCCCTTTGCAGACCCTGCGGGAAAACATCGCCTACGTGCCCCAGGATAACTTCCTTTTCTCCGATACGCTAAAATCCAACATCGCATTCGGGGCGGAGGAAGAGGACATGGACCAGATCGTGCGCGCCTCCCAGGCCGCCTGCATCCATGAGAACATCATCGCGTTCCCGGACGGCTATGAGACCATCGTGGGGGAACGGGGCGTGACCCTCTCCGGCGGGCAGAAGCAGCGAAGCTCCATCGCCCGCGCCCTTCTTAAGGACGCTCCCATCCTGATCCTGGACGACGCCCTCTCGGCGGTGGATACGGACACGGAGGAACACATCCTGCACAACTTGAAGCAAAACCGCGCGGGCAAGACCACCATCCTGATCGCCCACCGCATCTCTACCATCCAGAACGCCGACGTCATCATGGTATTGGAGGACGGGGAAGCCAGGGAGGTGGGCAACCACAGCCAGCTTATGGCGCTGGGCGGCATCTACAAGGATATGTTTGAAAAGCAACAGCTGGAGGCGGCCATCGGCGAACAGCGCGCCGCCCTGCAGAAAGATATCGACAACCACGGGAAAGGGGGACAGATGCCATGAAGCGATTGCTGGGTTATCTGAAGCCGCATCGATGGACCATGGCCGCCGCAACGACCCTGGTGCTCTTCATCATCGTGGTGGAGCTGTACCGCCCCATCATCATCGGGGACGCCATCGACGACTACATCAACGGCTATTTCAAGCCCTACCAGGTGACGCAGGAGGGGACCGTTGAGTCCGTCCCCTACTACCCGCGGGGCGACGCCGGGACGGATGCGGAGACTGACAGGGCGGACGCGAAAGCTGACGGGCCAGAAGCCCAGGCTGACGGGTCGGACATAGAGGATGCGCCGTCCGATGGAAACACGAATGCCGCCGTCATCTACCTCACCCGCGAGTACCCCGCCCTGACGGAAGAGGACTACGCTTCCGACGAACGTCTCTATTACCAGCTCCTCCTTTATGAGGACCGTTATTACATGGCGGAGAAGCTGACCGCGGAGGAAACGAGGCTTTTGTCCGATGCGGACAAGGACACGGTCTACGCCTACCTGCAGGACCATTCCTCACGCCCTCGTCTGCCACTTACGACGGACGAGCTGCGCGCACTGCGGCAATATGACTTCCTCGGCATCCTGCGCACGGCCGCCCTGTATCTGTTGATGCTGCTTCTGGGCTTCGCCCTCAACGCGATGGACACCTGGATGCTGCAAAAGATGGGGCAAAACATCATCTACAGCATGCGTGAGGAAGTGTTCGCCCACATCCACAGCCTCTCCGTCGGCTTTTTCAACACGACCCCCGTAGGCAAGCTGGTCACGCGGGTCAGCAACGATACGGAAGCCATCAACGAGCTGTTCAGCACCATTCTGGTCCGCCTGTTTAAAAACGTGGTGATGATCCTGGGCTATGCCGTGGTCATGATCTCCATCAGCCCAGGCATGGCGCTGGTCTCTTTCCTCCTTTTGCCGGTGGTGGGCGTGCTGACCTTCTTCTTCCGCTACACCTCCCGGAAAGCTTATCAACTGACGCGGAACAAGATCACGGAGATCAACACGTTCCTGTCGGAGCACATTTCCGGCATGCGGCTGATCCAGATTTTCGCCCGGGAAAAAGAAAAATATAAGGAATTTGAGCAAAAGTCCCATGAGCTGTTCTTAGCCAACTGGAAAGAGGTCATGATCTTCGCCATCTTCCGTCCTGCCATTTACCTGTTGTCCGTCCTGGCCATGGTCATCGTCATCGGCACAGGCAGCCACTTCGTGCTGGGCGGCACCCTTTCTTTGGGCACCCTGTTCATCTTCATCACCTACATCGGTTCCTTCTTCCAGCCCATCCAGGAGCTGGCGGAACAGTTCGGCACCCTCCAGTCCTCCCTGGCTTCGGCGGAAAAGGTTTTCTCCATCCTGGATGAAAAGCCCGAGATCACCAACGCGGACCATCCCTTGCCGGTGCAGATCCAGGGCAGGATCGAGTTCCGGCATGTCTGGTTCGCTTATGAAAAAGAGGATTACATCCTGAAGGATGTGAGCTTCGTCATCCATCCCGGGGAAAAGGTGGCGTTCGTAGGGGCCACAGGGGCCGGCAAGACCTCCATCCTGAACCTGATCGGGCGTTATTATGACATCCAAAAGGGGGAAATCCTCATCGACGGCGTGAACATCAGGGACATTGACACGGATGTGCTGCGGGGCGCCATCGGACAGGTGCAGCAGGACGTGTTCCTCTTTACCGGGGACATCAAGACCAATATCTCCTTGGGAAACGAGGAGATCACCTTGGAGGACGTGAAGCGCTCGGCACGCACCGTCAACGCGGACACCTTTATCGAGAAAATGCCCGGCGGGTATGACGCACCCGTCACGGAGCGGGGAAGCACCCTGTCCGCGGGACAGCGCCAGCTCATCTCTTTCGCCCGTACCCTGGCTTACAAGCCCTCCATCCTGGTGCTGGACGAAGCCACCGCCAATATCGACACGGAGACGGAAAGCCTTATCACGCAAGCCCTGGAGAAGCTTATGGAGGGGCGTACCACCATCATGGTGGCGCACCGCCTGTCCACCATCCAGCACGCGGACAACATCATCGTCATGCACAACGGGAGGATCCAGGAATCCGGCGACCACCAGTCCCTTTTAGCCCAGAACGGGCTCTATAAGAAATTGTACGATTTACAGCTTGTGGAATCCTAATGCAGGAAAGGACCCACGAAACGTAGTACCCATAAAACATAGCATCGTTCAAAAAAAGTCCCGCCGCAAAGATCCTGATCTCTTTGCGGCGGGATTTTTGTTCTAAGCCACTCATTGGCTCTTTCGCTTTCTTTAAACGATCCCCAGCACTTTTTCCTAGCGCTTTTTGTTCCTAGAGCTTTTGTTCCCATCGCTTTTTCCCAGCGCCTGGACGCTTCTTAGCGCGTCATGTGGGCGATAGAGGACACGCGGTAGGTGATCTTGAGCTTGCGGCTGTTCTCGCGCTTGCGGAACGCGGCATCGATACGGTTGGTGGCCACCGAGCATTCTTCTTTGCGGATGCCCGTCAAGATCACGAGATACTGCCTCATGTTGTACTTGCAGAAGACGTCGCCCCGGCGCAGCGCCTCATGGATGGACGCATAAAGGTTGTCGCTCACTTCCTTCAGGCGCTGCGAGTCATCCTTTAACTTCTCCGATTCATCCGTAAGGGTGCATAACAAAAGGTATATGGATTGTCCGGAACGCTCCATGATGCGCACCGCCATGCGGTAGCAGTCCACGAAGCTGGGGAAAGAACAAAAGTAAGCGCCGGAGAACACGCTGTCCTCCATCAGGTCATGCTGGATCTCCAGCAGGTTGGAGGTACCCATCTGGATCTGCTGCGCCATACGATGGAAGCAATCCATCATCCTGTCGGATGGGGTCATGGCCAACTCGTCAAAATACATGGTGGTCGTCTTCTCATATAGCTGATAAGCTTCCTTGGGGCGGTTCAGCAGAAGCAGCGCGTCGATCTGCCAAATCTGCCACTCATCGAAAGGATAGATGGCGGCAGCCCGGCCGCTCTGTCCCAGCAGCTCCTCATATTCTTTCTCTTTCTTCAACCATTCGCAGAGCTCATCCATGCAGTCAAAATACATCCTCTGGTATCGGGCGGACTCTAAAATGACCCATTCCTCCGCCTGCAGGTCCGGCAGGAAATAACCGTCATACAGACGGCAGACCTCCCGTAACAAGGGAATCCGTTCTTCCCCCTGGAGAGTCTTCAACGCCTCCATTATCTTCTCAAGCTCTACCACATCCACCTCAATGGGATAAGGACAGGCGAAGCGGTAATAACCGTCCTCAACGATGATATAGTTATATTCCGGCAGCCCGCTCTTGGCAAGGTGCTTACGCAGGTTATGGGAAATCACACGCAGGTTGTTCGCGATATCCCCCTCAGCGTTGAACCCGAACAGGTACTCTAAGACTTGCGCCCTGGATAAGCCTTTCGGTCCGGCGTGTAACAGCATTTGCAACAATTGTAGGGCCTTGGTTGACTGATTGCCGCCAACCTGGACCCTCTCGCCGTTATATGTGATCTCGAACCGACCAAACATCTTTACCTTTAAGCCGGCTTCTTCTATTCCGTCAATCATTTTACCCCCCCCGACGAAAAGTAAAAGGATGCCCCCCGCAGCCATACGACATACTTTTCTCATCCGTAACGGGAACAAACGCCCTACCGCATCCTTAACACGGCACGACGAATCCATATTTATTATTATGCACTATCATAGCACAGGATATAGGAAAGATGCAAGCGGAAAATAGGCAAATTCGCGTTTTTTTGCATACGCTTTTCCTATATCTTCCACACAAATGTAAATCGTATGCGGTAGTTTGACAGCCTAACTGTATTAAATAATTCCAAAAGCCTTTATTGGCTTTATTTTTTTGTCAAAATTGAAAT
>CANPWC010000017.1 GCA_947581905.1 uncultured Acetatifactor sp. | reverse complement strand
GATGGCATAAACATCGGCGACCGGGTCCCGTCCCTCCGTTCCGGCCACATCCACGATATGGATGATGACCTTGGTGCGCTCGATATGGCGCAGGAACTCGTATCCAAGCCCCACCCCCATGGAGGCGCCCTCGATCAGCCCCGGGATATCCGCGATGACGAAGCCCTTATCATCGCCTAAGTCCACGACGCCCAGGTTCGGGTTCAAGGTAGTGAAATGATAGTTGGCGATCTTGGGCCTGGCATTCGTCACCCTGGCCAAGAACGTGGACTTCCCTACATTCGGGAAGCCGACCAGGCCGACATCGGCGATCACCTTAAGCTCCAGCATAAGCTCCAACTCCCGTGCCGGCTGCCCGGGCTGCGCATATTTAGGCGCCTGCATCGTGCTGGTCGCATAATGCTGGTTGCCGTTGCCGCCTTTGCCGCCTTTCAAAAGCACATAACGGGTATTGTCGCCGGACATGTCCGTGATGACCTTCCCGCTTTCCGCTTCCTTGATGACGGTTCCAGGGGGCACTTTCAGGACGACGTCTTTCCCATCCTTGCCGCGGCAGTTCTTCTTGCCGCCGTTTTCCCCGTCTTCCGCCTTGTATTTACGGATATGGCGGTATTCTACCAGCGTATTAAGGCCCTCGTCCACTTCAAAGATGACGTCGCCGCCCCTGCCGCCGTCGCCGCCGTCCGGTCCGCCGGCGGGCACATATTTTTCTTTCCGGAAAGATACATGGCCGTCGCCGCCCTTTCCGCTCCTTACATAAATCTTCGCCCTGTCTGCGAACATCCACATCCCTCCTGCATTGCGAAAAAGAAGCTTCAAACAAGCGCTGTTTGAAGCTTCTGAGCATTCGTCTTATTCCTGTACAGGATATACGGAAGCCTGTTTTTTGTCTCTTCCTTTTCTCTCGAAACGAAGCACGCCATCCACTAAGGCGAACAGGGTGTCATCACCGCCCCTGCCTACGTTCACGCCGGGATGAATCTTGGTGCCGCGCTGCCTGTAAAGAATATTCCCTGCTTTCACGAACTGTCCGTCAGCCCTCTTCGCTCCCAGCCTCTTGGATTCGGAATCCCTGCCGTTCCTGGTGGAACCGACGCCTTTCTTGTGGGCGAAGAATTGAAGGTTCATATTCAACATGGTCTTACACCTCCTCGAAATGTACTTGTAAATAATCTTTCCCATAATCCCGGACAAGCGTCTGCAACCCGAAGACCATGGAATCCAGCAAGAAAACGGACTTTTCTTTCAAAGCGCCATCAAAATCGCACCGGATGTAGCCGCTCTCCTCATCGGCGACGCATCGGAACTTCTCTTCCGCGAGAACTTCCAGCGAATTAACCGTATTCGTCACCAAAACGGATATCGCCGCGCAGAGGATGTCAGGCTGCTTCCCTCGCGCGTATCCGGCGTGCCCCTTGCAGGTAAAGCCCAGATACTCTCCCTTGCCGGTCTTACGAATGGAAACAATAGTCATAACTTCATCCCATTTGGAGAATTAAGCATTAATCTTCTCAATCTTTACCTGAGTGTATGCTTGTCTATGACCGTTCTTCTTATGGTAGCCGGTTTTTCTCTTGTACTTGTATACAATAACCTTCTTGCCTCTACCATGCTCCACGACGGTAGCGGTTACGGTGGCGTTCGCCACATCCTCGCCAACCTTGAGCGTGTCATCGCTTACTGCGACTACCTGGTCAAAAGTTACAGTCTCGCCGGCTTCCGCGTTGATCTTCTCTACCTTGACCAATTCGCCTTCCGCCACCTTGTACTGTCTTCCACCTGTTGCAATGATTGCGTACATAAGGCACCTCCTGCTAATTACTCGCTAATTTTGGTGGTCCTTTTCGGGACGCTTATACCTAATTATGCGGCATACTAGTGTATATTAGCATGAAGGCGCCTGGATTGTCAAGCCTTTTCTTAAATTTTAATCTTCCAAAATGACGTCAGAATTGTTGCGCTTTTCAAAGTCTTCTATGTACTGGGTGATCAGCTTCACCGTCCCCTCAACGCCCAGGATGCTGCTGTTGATGCACAGGTCGTAGCTGTCCGCCCGCCCCCATTTCTTGGAAGAATAATAGTTATAGTAGCTTTGCCTCTGCTTATCCTTCTTAATAATCATCTCACGGGCTTTCGATTCGCTTAACTCATACTTCTTCATGATGCGCTTCACTTTCATCTCTTCATCGCCGTAGATGAACAGATGGATGCAATTCTTGAAATCCGCCAAAGCATAGTCGGCGCACCGGCCGACGATGACGCAAGGCCCTTCCTGGGCGATCTTCTTGATCGTATCGAACTGCGCCAGGAAAACCTTGTGGCTGATCGGCATGTCCACGAAAGAGGACGCGTTATAGCCGAAAGAATAAGTATCCATGACCAGGTTGTATAAGAAGGAATTGGTAGGCCTCTCATCATGGTTCTGGATCATTTCCTCGCAAAATCCACTTTCCTTCGCGGCACGCGTAAGCAACTCTTTATCATAACATTTAATGCCGAAATATTCTGCAACCTTCTCTCCAATTTCCCGTCCTGCCGAGCCAAACTGACGTCCTATCGTAATCACCGTATTCATATCCGCACCTCGCCTTCCGTCTGATTTATAAATTCTGTCAAAAAAACATCTGCCAATCTTATTATACGACATTTCAGGCAATTTCACAATATTTATTTTCGATTTTCACAGATTTGATGTAACGATTTGAGGTGGCGCGACGTAAAAGCGTATAAACACAGCTTGGGTGCGGACTGGACGGTAACGGTTTGTCATGCTTGGCCAGGGCCGCTTCCATCTCCATTCAGCTTTCGGGCGATATCGTGGGCCGTCTGGGTGTTGGCCAGGCCTCCCAGCGCCGTCTCACGGAACGCGGCACCCATATTGTCTCCGATTTCCTTCATGGCGTCGATGACCTGGTCCGGCGGGATCCGGCTGGTGATCCCGGCTAAAGCCATGTCGGCGCTTGCCATGGCGTTCACGGCTCCCACGACGTTGCGTTTCACGCAGGGCACCTCCACCAAGCCGGCGACGGGGTCGCATACAAGCCCCAAAAGGTTTTTCAAGGCCATGGCGGCGGCATGTATGATCTGTTCCGGGCTCCCCTGCTTTAGATGGACCAGCGCGCCGGCCGCCATGGCGCTGGCGGAGCCGATCTCCGCCTGGCATCCCCCTGCCGCCCCGCTGATGGAAGAACGCAGGGCGATGACCTGCCCGATTCCCGCTGCCACATAGAGGGCTTCCAGGATCTGGTCCAGGCTGCAGCCACGCTTATGGAAATAAGGCACCAGGACGGCGGGTAGCACGCCGCAGGCCCCGGCCGTGGGCGCTGCCACGATGCGTTTCATGCAGGCGTTGGATTCCCCCATCTGCAAAGCGCCGGCGATGACGCCGCACATGTATTCCCCACAGAAAGAATCCTCGCCTTGCTGCTTTTGGTATGCCTCCATCTTGGCCCCGTCTCCCCCTACCAGCCCGCTTTTGGAGGTTAGGCCGGCATCGTAAGTGGCTGCCGCAAGGAGCATGGCATCCCAGATATGGTACATCTCGTTTCGGCTGTCTTGCCAGGAAACCTCGCGTTCCCTCATATCATCCTCCATGACGATCTGCCAGAACCCTTTTCCTTCCCGTCCACAGGCCTCCACGATCGTCTGCAGTGAATCAAAAGCCATGTTCATACCTCCGTATTGATAAAGATGACCTTTCGCACGCCGCGCATGCGCTCCAAGGACCGCAGCGCGTCTTCGGGGATGGGCTGGTCCGTTTCCATGACCATCACTCCGTAGCCGCCCCGTTTATCCCGATATAAGTGCATGGTGGCGATGTTGATCTTATGGTTGGCAAGAAGGTCCGCGACCTCGGACACATATCCTGGACGATCCAGGTTATAGACGACCAGGGTAGGCATTTCCGCGCTGAAGTCCACCTCGATGCCGTCCAGCTTATGCACCATGACCCTTCCGCCGCCGATGGAAGCCGCCTGTACCTCGATATGCTGCCCGGATTTTCCATAGAGGGATAAGACCGCCGTATTGGGATGGGCGTCCTTTAAGGTCTTATTGGTAAAAGTAAAGGACAGGCCGCGGTCTTTGGCAATACGGAAGCTGTCGGAAATCCGCATGTCGTCAGGGCGCATGCCTAACAAGCCGGCAATGAGGGCGCAGTCCGTCCCATGCCCTACCCCCGTCGTGGCAAAGGAGCCATGTAAAAGGATGTCCGCCCGGACGGGCTCCTCTTTGAGAAGCTTCCTTCCTAAATTGCCGATCCTCACGGCGCCCGCCGTATGGGAACTGCTGGGGCCTACCATGACCGGCCCTAAAATATCGAAAAGGTTCATGTCGCCTCACATTCTGCCGCAAAAGACGCGGCCTGCCTCATAGGATTTCCAACAGGTGCTTAAAATAATCCGGCAAAGGCGCCCTGGCCTCCAGGTATTCCCCCGTGGACGGGTGCCTAAGCCCGATCACCTCCGCATGCAGGGTCTGGCCCTGTAAATGAAAGGGCGTCTTTCGGTTGGAATAGAGTTCATCCCCCAGCAAGGGATGCCCGATGCTCGCCATATGGACGCGGATTTGGTGGGTCCTGCCGGTCTCCAGCACACATTCCAGATAGGTGGCGTTTTGGAAGCGGCGCAATACTTTCACATGGGTGACGGCGCGCTTCCCGTTTTCCCGGACGGCAAATTTCTTACGGTCCGTAGGATGCCTCCCCAAAGGCTTGTCAATGGTCAGGAAGTCTTCCTTGATGACCCCATGGCATATGGCCAGATAGCGGCGCGTGATGGAGTGCTCCCGAAACTGGTCCGCGACGATGCGGTGCGCCAGGTCATTCTTACATACGACCAAGGATCCGGTGGTGTCCCGGTCGATCCGGTGCACGATGCCAGGCCGCATGACGCCCCCGATCCCGGACAGTTCCTTCCCGCAATGGTACAGCAACGCGTTGACCAGGGTTTGGCTGTAATGTCCCGCGGCCGGATGAACGACCATCCCTTTCGGCTTGTTGACGATGATCAAGTCCTGGTCTTCATATAAAATATCCAGGGGGATGTCCTCCGGCAGGATGTCCGGCTCCTTTGCTTCCGGCAAAAGGAGGGAGACTTCATCTTCCACCTTGGCCCGATAACTGCTTTTCACCGGCTTGCCATTTACGGATACCGCCTCTTCCTTGATCAGCTTCTGGATATAGGAACGTGACAAAGAATCGATAAGCATACTGATACACTTATCGATTCTCTCTTCTTCCATCTCTTCAGTTATCTGAAACCAAAATTCTTCCATGGCAACTCCCCAAGCAAACGCCCGTCCATTAGGCTTATTCGTCCGCCTCTTTCTTCTTCGCGGCACGCTTCCTGTGTCCCAGCATGGCTTCCAGCTCCTCCTCCCGATATACGAAAAGAAGCAGCAGGAACAGGCAGATGGTAGAGACTACCACATAACAATCGGCCACGTTAAAAACCGGGAAGTCGATCAGCTCAAAATAAAAGAAATCGACTACATAGCCCATGCGGAACCGGTCCAGCAAGTTGCCCATCCCGCCGGATACGATGCCCACCGAAAGCACATGCAGGATGTAGAAACGCTTCTGCAAAGGAAGCCGGGCCAAAAACCAGGCGATCAACGCGATGAAGACCACGCCGACCACTAAGAGGAAGCCCCTCCTCCCCTGCAGCATGCCGAAAGCGGAGCCGCGGTTTTCCACATAATCCAAAACGAACACTCCGTCAAGGATGGGGAACGACGCCTGCCCCTTAAGCTTTAATACCGCCAAATGCTTGGTGAACTGGTCGAAAGCGACCAAGACGGCCACCGCAAGCAGGTCCGCCGCAAGGAAAATGCCTTTCCGTTTATTCATAGGCATCCTCTTCCCGATAGTAAATCTCGTTCAGGGCATCTAAAATCTCCTGGTCCGTCACCGACCGATCGATCACGGCCTTGCCGATCTGCTTTAAAAGGATGAACTTGATGCTGTCGTTCTCCATCTTCTTATCAGACTTGGTGAGCTTCAAGACTTCATCCGGGGAAATGTTTTCAATGGTGATCGGCAGATAGAACGGGACGAACATGTCGCGGATCTCCAGGTATTCCTCCAGGCTTAAGTATTCTTTCTTATAAGAAATGTAAGCCGCCGCGACGACGCCTAAGGCGACGCATTCCCCATGGTACAGCTCGAAGCCTTTCGCCTTCTCGATCGCATGTCCCACCGTATGGCCCAGGTTAAGGAGCGCCCGGTCCCCCTGTTCCAGGGGATCCTTTTCCACGATCGCCTTTTTCACGGCGCAGCTGCGCATGACCATTTCTTCCAGGGTATCCAAATCCTTTTCACAGATCTCATACATATTTGTGAGCAGCCATTCATAAAAGCCGGCATCCTTGATCAGGGCATGCTTCATCACTTCGGCAAACCCCGAGAAATACTGCCTGTCTGGAAGCGTCTTTAGCACGGACAGGTTCATGTAGACAAGGCGTGGCATCTTGAACGCGCCCACCATATTCTTATAACCGTCGAAATCCACGCCGGTCTTGCCGCCGATGCTGCTGTCCGCCTGGGCCAACAGGGTGGTCGGGATCTGGACATAATCGATGCCCCGCAGATAGGTGGCAGCCACATACCCGGTCAGATCGCCGGTCACGCCGCCCCCTAAGGCTAAGAGGACATCCTTCCTGTCAAAGCCCTCTTCGATCAGATAACGATAAATGTCCCGGGCGCTGTCCAAGGTCTTGGAGGCCTCTCCGGCAGGGAAGGTATACACGCACAGCTTCTTGCAGACATCCCGGATCGCTTCCTTTAACTCCCGCTCATAAAGGACGCCCACATTGGAATCCGTGACGATGCAGACACGCTTCTCGCCTGTCCCCAGGTCCTTTAATTCCGCGGCCAGTTCCTCAAAGGATTTGCTGACCACGATGTCATAGCAAGGTTTCTTATTATATAAAATAGATAATCTTTGCGCCATAATTACAATCACGAAAGAAAGCCATGCACGCCAAGGCACGCACAACTTTCATCCCTTTCTTATCAAACTGCCGGTTAGCGGCTGACCGTCTTATAAGCTATTGTCGATCGGGCCATCCAGGCTTCCCAGGATTTCCTGGAAGTCGCCGGAAATGTCCACGCTGGGAGGCGTGATGATGAAGATATAGTGTGAAATCTTCTGCAAGTTGCCGGAAATGGCAAAGCAGGAACCGGAAGTGAAATCGATGATCCTCTGCGCCACATCCACATCCAAGCCCTCCAGGTTCAGGACGACGGTACGGTTGCCCAGCAGGGTCTCCGTGATCTCACGGGCGTCTTCCACGCTGGTCGGCTTGATCACGCACACCTCCATGCCGCTTGAGTTCGCCATACGGCGGGACACGGGCTGGCGCATGGGCGTCACCTTGGGCTGGGGCTTCTTGGCCTCTATGCCATCCTCCAGGCCCTTTATGCGGGATGGACGCTTGCGGGGGGCTTCCTCGTCCTCCTCTTCTTCCTCCTCATCCGCATAATCATCATCGTCATAGTAATCGTCATCGTCATCGCCAAGCTTCATGATATTCAAGAACTTGTCCATTACACCCATCGCTTTTCTTCTCCTTTTTTATCGGAAACGCCTTATTGACTGACGCTTTTGGTTCTCTCTCCAAAAATGCCGGTCCCCACACGGACCATGGTGGCTCCCTCTTCGATCGCCACCTGGTAATCGCCGGTCATTCCCATCGACAGAATTTTCATACTAACATTATCAATGTTTTTGTCCGCTATGTCAACTGATAATTGCTTTAATTGTGCAAAATATTTTCGATTATCTTCTGCATTTTCCACATAGGGGGCGATGGTCATCAGGCCCTTGACCCGGACCGCGGGGAGCGTGGCGATCTGGCGGATGAGCGCTTCCGCCTCATCGGGACGGACGCCGAACTTGCTTTCTTCCCCCGCCACATTGACCTCGATCAGGATGTCCGCCGTCGTCCCATGCTTACCGGCTTCCTTGCTGATCTCTTCCGCCAGGCGGAAAGAATCCACGCTATGGATCAAAAAGACCTTATCCACGATATATTTCACCTTGTTGCGCTGTAAATGCCCGATCATATGCCAGCGCACGTCTGCAGGCATCTTTTCCGCCTTATCTACAAGCTCCTGCACCTTGTTCTCGCCAAAGTCCCTGACGCCTAAGCGGTACGCTTCCTCAAGGTCCTCAAGCGGCTTGGTCTTGCTTACCGCGATCAGCGCCACATCCTTAGGCTCCCTGGCAGACGCCTTGCAGGCGGCTTCCATCCTGCCTTGTACTTGCTTTAACTGTTCTTGAATCATCTTCCATCCCTTGCCTTATCCGTTATTCATAAAGGAACTGTTCGTCCGTCACGCTTCCCGCTTCCAACACGATGTTGTCATACACGTTGAGCCCGTATTGCGTATTGGACTTCACAATGGCATATTCATCATTCTGCGCCAGGATCTCGATCTCCCGAAAATCCGCATACCCTTTGTTCATATTATAGACGCCGATCAGGGTCTGCATCTTGCTGACCGTGAACGTCTCCTGGCTGTCCGTCTTAAGCAGGACGTCGCCCATGTTCAGGACCTCGGTATCCAGGAAGTATTCCCCGGTCTCTTCATCATAAGAATAGGCGTCAGCCTCCACGAATTCGGAGGAAGCCGTCCCATCCTCCAAATAGGTGCGCCTTAACACGCCCTCCCCGCCCTGGTTGCCGCCCTGGGAGACGAAAGCCTCAGGCACCAGGTAGAAGTCCCGCTTGGCAATGGCGGAGTTGGGGATCTTTAAGCCTTTCTGCTCATCTAAGATCAGTTCCACGTCCAGGAACCGTTCCGAGATGAAAGTCAGCATGGAGTTGTTGAAATCAAGCTCCACATAATACTTGCCGTCCGGGTTGACGAGCATTTTCGTGGAAGCCCAGGATTCATACTGGTTCTTCAAGAAGCGGACCTTGATATAGCCCTCTTGCTCCAAGTCGTAAGCCTCCTGCGCCTCTACAGGGATCACGACGCACCAGTCCTCGTCTAAGGACAGCTTGTACACCGGTTCCCCGACGGCGGCCAACTCTGACTCGACAAGCTGGGTCTTCTGGTATTCCTTTTCATCCAAAATATCGCTTGTCACTTCTTCCGGCTTAAGGGTCTCATATCCATCCATCCAATAAGCCACGATGCCGGTGTCCGGCGAACTGCAGGTCTGGAAAGTGCCGTCATAACCGCCCGCCTCCCCTAAGTTCTCCAAAAGGTTGGCGTTGGCAAGGCGCAGCACCGTCCCTGACAGTTCGTATTTGAAATCATACGCCGGGGAAAAATCCTTCGGGTCGAAGCCATGCATGAAATTCACGATCTCGCTGCGAAACTCCAGCAGCTCCTGGCTGCTTAATGAATTCTCCCCTAAGTTGATGCTTTCCTGATATTCCTTGAACCGTCCCGATTCATCAATGGTGTAGACGATGTCGCCCTTAGCGACCCGCTCGCCTTCCCTGGCGTAATAATTCAGGTATCCGGCGGATTGGGCGTCCACCACGACCTCATTGCGCAAGGCGATCCCGCGATAGGTGGAATTGGTGGTAAGGGACCCTTCCTGGACCTCATAAGGCCTGGGCGGGTCGGAACGGAAATAGCTTACCACGCAGTAAATGACATAAATCAGGATCACCGCGAAAATGATCATGCCGATATTTAGGTTAGAGGACTTCGCCCGCACCGGCTCCCTTGCGGGATGGCGCCTTGATTGTGATCTTTGCTTTGCCAAATCGACTGCCTCCTAAAACGTCCCACGAAAGGGATATTATTCAGGGAAATATTCAGGGAAAAAAGCCCCGGGAAGCATCCGAGGCTTTTCACATCCATTCCATACCTTATAAAGCGATCAATACGTTCTCCTTTAGGCTCTCCGGCAGCTCATGCTCGTCCAAAGAAACACTCAAGATGAAATCCACCTGGAACGCTTCGCTCATTTTCTTAAGCTTGGAAACGGTCGTCTCTATTTTCTCCTCCTGCCCTTCCAAGCAAGCGATCTTTAAGAAGCTATCAAGGTACATTTGCTGCAGGTCATGGTCCTGTGATATGATGCCGCTAACGAAGCCGATGAATTCTTTCTCATCCTCGATCAAATAATCCGTCACATTGATCAGCCGGACCTTGTTGTTCAGTTCAAACATGTGCTTTGTGGTCTTATCAAGATAAACAATGCTTCCTTCTGCCGTCTTGACTTCGCTATTCACTTTATCCAATAACTGCTTTGTCTTGCCTTTCCCTTTTCTGCCTACAATTAATTGAACCATTGGTAAACCCTCCTAAAGTAGATTATTGGGTAGCGTTGCGCTACCAGATGAAGTTGATATGTGTTGCAAAGCATCTTGAGTCCATTTCTTCTTTTCTATTATAGAGTATCTTCGTCGAAAAAACAACCACTAATTCTGTATTTCATCCAATAAATCAATCATTTCATTGTAAAGCAGGTCTGTTGACGACGACTGCAGGATGACGGAAATATAAGGGTTTCCACCCGTATCCCGCGTCAAAAGCATCAGGCAGTGCCCAGCCGCGTTGGTGGTGCCCGTCTTGCCGCCTACGACCGTGACCTGGCCCGGCGCCTGGTAATCCCCCCGTAACAGGCGGTTGGTCGTCTTGACGTCCCGCGTGACCTCTTTCCCGTCCGCGTCATGGTAGGTGGTCTGGTATTCCGTCAGATGGATGATCTCCTGGAACAGGTCATACTTGACAGCCTCATTCATGATCAGGTAGAGGTCATACGCCGTAGTATAATGGGACTCGTCCGACAATCCATGAGGATTGGCGAAGTGCGTGTTGGTCGCCCCAAGCGCCTTGGCTTCCTCATTCATCAGGTCCACAAAGGCGTCCACGCTCCCGCCGCCGACGTTTTCCGCGATCATCATCGCCACGTCATTGGGGGAATACAGGAGGAGATAGCGCAGCGCCTGGTTCAGCGTCATGGTGTCCCCTACTTTAAGCCCCAAAAGCTGCGCCCCGGATTCCGTGATATTGACGGATTCCGTAGCGGTCAGCATGCTGTCTATGGAACCATGCTTCAAAGCCACCAGCGCGGTCATGACCTTGGTCAGGCTCGCCGGATACATGCGCTCGTGCGCGTTCTTCGCATAAAGGACTTCCCCGCGCCCGGCATCGAACAGCACTGCCGCCCCCGCCTCGGACATGTCCACCGACGTGCCCGCCGTCACGTCGTCCGTCACAATGCACAGGTCGGAAGCGAATGCCTCGGCGACGCCCGGCTTTTGCCTGGATATGACATTAAAGCTGCTTACGAACGAATCCACGTTATAAGCCATCGCGAAATCAGACGCGCCGCAGCCGCATAATACGATCGCTGATGCCGCCGCCAGGGCAAGCGCCGTCAGCTTTTTCTTACTTGTACATCTCACGCCACTCTAAATCTCCTCTGTCTAAGGACTTGATCAACAGCTCCGCCGTCGCAAGGTTCGTCGCCAGCGGGATATTATGCACGTCGCAGAGCTTTACCACATTGTTTACGTCCGGCTCGTGGGACTTCGGCGTCAAAGGGTCCCGCAGGAAGATCACCAAGTCCATCTGGTTATGCTCGATCTGCGCCCCGATCTGCTGCTCCCCGCCCAAATGCCCCGCCAGGAATTTATGGATGTTCAGGTTCGTCACTTCTTCTACCAGCCTGCCGGTCGTCCCGGTCGCATATAGTTCATTTTTGCTTAAAATCCCCCGATAAGCGATGCAGAAATTCTGCATCAGTTTCTTCTTCGCATCATGTGCGATCAACGCGATGTTCATGCCATACCCTCTCTCTCTTCTAGTTTGCGGGCGATAGAAAGCGCGTATCTTTCCGCCCTTATATTATGTCGTAATAGCCGCCTTTAGGCAGAAGCCGGGCGTCCGGCCTGGAAGCGCACGTTCAATACGACCCCCATGCCGATATACAGGCTTAAAAGCGATGTCAGCCCATAACTGACGAACGGGAGCGTAAGTCCCGTGTTCGGAAGTAAAAATGTGACGACCCCGATGTTCATGAACCCTTGTAAGGCGACCAATCCCCCCATTCCTGCTGCCACGATGGTCCCGCCCAGGTCGCTTGCCTTGCGCGCGATGGAAATACATTCCAAAGCGATCCCAAAGATCAAGAAGATGACAAGGACGCTTCCACGGAAGCCAAATTCTTCCGCAATGACGGAAAAGATGAAGTCCGTCTGGGATTCCGACAGGAAGTTGCTGTTCTTCACGGACGTGACCTCGTTATTCTTATACCCCTTTCCTTCCAATTGCCCGGAACCGATGGCCATGACGGAGTTCAACTGCTGATACGCTTCCGCGTCCTTGTATTTCTCAGGATCCCGGAACGCGTAAATCCTGTTCATCTGGTAATCCTTAAGGTGCGTGTTGATAAAGTTGGGCTCCGGTTGGAGCAGCAGGGCGATGACGACGACGAACGCCGGCACCGCGACCGCCAAGACCCCTGCAACCACCTTGTAACTGATGCCTCCAGCGAACATGACGACGCAGAATACCGCGATCAGCAGGATGCTGGTGGAAAGGTCCGGCTGCTTGAAGACAAGCACCCAAGGGATGAGCACCAGCACGACGGACGCGGCAATGACGCGGAACGTATTGAGTTTCTCCTTATATTTCATAATAAACTGTGCAAAGAATAAAATCAACAAAATTTTTGAAGTTTCTGAAGGCTGGAAACGAAAACTTCCAATCTCCACCCATCTTTGCGCGCCCTTGCCGTCATCGCCCAGGCTGGTGAAAATCAGGGCAAGCAGCCCGAGGTTGGCCAAATACATCAGCCAGTTCAGCTTTAACAGCCACTTATAATCAAAAAAGGCCAAAAACAGCATGATGACGACCCCCGCGGCGACGCCTAAGATCTGGCGGTTCCTAAGCGAGGGCGCGGCGCTGCCGATCGCGAGGCACCCGATCGCGGACAGCAGGATGATCATCAATACTAACTTAAAATCAAAGTTCTTCACTTGAAAATGCTTGAACATGGCGCTCCTTAACCGCCTTATTGCTTATGGAGGTCCAAGATGGGGATGTTGGCATAAAGCGTGGGCGTCCTGCCCCTTGCGCCTTTCCCCTTGGCATTGATGAGGATCTCCATATTCGCGGCATCTATCTTCATGTATTTCGATATCACCTTGGCGATATCCATCTTGATCAGTTCCATCATCTCCGGCGAGCAGTTCACCCTGTCAGAGATCAGCAAGATCTTTAAACGGTCCTTTGCCACCTCGCGGGAGGTCTTTCTATGGAAAAAACGCTTCATGGCCCACACCTCCCTCATGCCTTATGGAAGATGCCGCTTACCCTGGTCCAGAAGGAAATCCCCCTCTCAAGGTTTAGGAACGGCTGTTCCTGCCCCATGATCCTCTTGACCACGTTCGCATATGCTCTTCCGGCAGGGCTTTCGCTGCCGACCAACGGCTCGCCCTGGTTGGTGGCGATGACCACGTTTTCATCATCCGGGACGATCCCGATCAAGGGAATCGCCAGGATGTCCACCACATCATTCGCGGACATCATGTCCCCCCGCCTTACCATGTCCATGCGCAGGCGGTTGATTAGTAGATCCATACGTTTGAAGCCGTTCGCTTCCAACAGGCCGATGATCCGGTCCGCGTCCCGGATCGCGGATACCTCGGGAGTCGTGACCACCAACGCGCGGTCCGCGCCCGCGATGGCGTTCTGGAAGCCTTGTTCGATGCCGGCGGGGCAATCCAAGAGGATATAGTCGAACTGTTCCTTCAGGTGCTCGATGACCTTGATCATCTGTCCCGGGGATACGGCCGACTTATCCCTCGTCTGCGCGGAAGGCATCAGATATAGACCCGGGTTTCGCTTATCCCGGATCAGGGCCTGCTTCACCCTGCAGTTGCCCTCCACCACGTCTACCAGGTTGTAGACGATCCTGTTCTCCAGGCCCATTACCACATCCAGGTTGCGCAAGCCGATATCCGTATCGATCAGGCAGACTTTCTTGCCCTGCTTGGCCAACCCGCATCCTACGTTTGCGGTCGTGGTGGTCTTCCCCACGCCGCCCTTCCCTGACGTGACGACGATTACTTCGGAATTACTCATTGAATCCTCCATTCCTCCTATCTGCAGCCATATTGTTTTGTCGTCCGCCGTTTCGGTCAATGCCTGTCCGGCGCTTCTTTGGTGAGAGATTCAAATTGTATTCTTCCGTTCCTTACAAAAGCGACCTCGGGGCATATCCCGGATAACGTCGCCCTCTTCTTCGGCCTGCCCCTTTGCCTGTATTTGAAATCGCCGATGGTCAAAGACTCCGGCTCCATTTCAAGCGCGACCACATAATGCCCTTCCTGTCCGTTGCCGCCCGCATAGGCCTTGCCGTACAGTCCGCCCAATATGATGATGTCCTTGGTGGAAATGACGCTGCAGCCATATCCCACATCCCCTAACAGGATGAGGCTGGATTCCGTCTCCAGCCGTTCCCGCCCCGTAAGGCTTCCGCGATAGAACTGCCCGTCCTCGTCGCCTGGCAGGCGGCGTTTGACTTGCCTTAAGGCCTTTAAGAAAAGCCGGTCCGTCTCTTCATCGTGTCCGACGAGGCAGGCCACTTCCACGTCGCTGGAGTCATGGATGACGTCCAGGATACGGATTTCCTCCTCCCGGTCCACGCTTCTCCCCTCAATGGAGACCGCCATTTGGGCGTTGCCGAAAAACGGCCTGGACTGGCCGAACTTCCATGCCAGCTCTTCCAGGATGTCCTGGAAAGACGCGTCCGGATTGAGACGGATGACGATGCCATTCTGGTAGCTCTTTAAAACGACTGCTTCCCGCATACTACTCCTTCCGGGACTTCTTCGTCCCATTACAGCTCGTTCATCGACACTCCTTCATTCGCCTCGTCATTGGCCGCGCCTGTGATGAGGTCTTCCTCCTTTGCAAGTCCATAATAATATTTTATGATATCCCTGGTCACCCTGGCGGCATAGTCCGAGGAATAACCGAACGGGATGCGTACCGCGAAAGCAAGCTCCGGCTCTTCATAGGGGGCATAGCCCACGAAAAGCGCGTGGTTGGAACGGGTCTTGCTCTGTTCCGCCGTACCCGTCTTGCCGGCCACATTGACCGCCAGTCCGCTAAAGTAGGACTTTCCCTCCACCACCTTGCGCATGCCGCTGTGGATGGCGTCCCAATATTCCTGGGGCATGTCTATGACGTTGCGCACGTCAGGCTCCTTTTCCAGGACCACCGTGCCGGACAGGTCCTCGACCCGGTCGATCAGGGTCAGGTTATAGCAGGTGCCGCCATTGGCCACTGTAGACACATAACGCGCCAGGCCCACCGTGGTATAGCTGTTGGAGCCCTGTCCAATGGCGGAACGGACGGCGTCCCGGTCGGAGATGTCCGGGGAAGATTCCGTCACTTCCACGCCGGAACGCTCCGACAGTCCGTACAGGTCCGCATAATATGCCAGGGTATCGATGCCCTGCCCGTCCACATAGGACCCATCCTTTTGGGCGAGCCGGAAGCCTACTTCATAGAAGAAATAGTTGCAGGAATTCTGGATCCCTCCTACCACGTCCAGGGAACCGTGCCCCCACCTGGACCAACACCTGGGGGAGGGCTCGATGGCGGTGAAAGTGCCGACGCAGTTGATATGGTCATGCAGGGTGATGGCCCCCTCCAGCAATCCCGCGGTGGCGGACACCATTTTAAAGGTAGAGCCTGGCGCCGCCTTGTATTGGGTGGCATAATTCAACATCGGGCCGGACTTGTCCGAAAGGAGCTTCGCGAAATAATCCGCGTCCACGGTATTCGCCATCAGGTTGTTGTCATAACCTGGATAAGTGACCATGGCCAGGACCTGGCCAGTCTTTACATCCGTGATGACGACGGACCCGTTGCAGGGGTCTAACGCCAGCTGGGCCGGCGTGACGTCCAGGGCCTTAATGCGGTTTACCATGAAAGCATAAGCGGAAAGCTGCCCGGAATAGAGCTTTTCCTCTTCCTCCGCAGGGATTTCGATGGCATGCTGTTCGCATAAAAGCATACAGATGTCCTTGCCCGAGATCACGTCGTTCAACAGCATATATTTATAAAGCTTCTTCTGGAACTCTACGTTGTCATCCGCCAATTCAAAGATGGCATCCACCAGGTTGGAGAAAGTCTCCTCGGAATCCACATATTTTTCATCCGTCTCCAGGCGGCCCAAATCGATCCAGCGCTCCCCGATGCAGTATTCCAGGTATTCGCTTAAGCTGATGGTCTCATCCCGGGTCCAGGCCAGATAGACCTTATCCGTCCGGTCCACCTTGTCGGAGGAGATGATCTCGTTGTCATAGAGCCAATCCACGATATTGCTTTCATAGACCTGGTATTCCTTGTTCAACTTGTTGTAGGGAGTCCTGTCCTCATTCAGCTGCGCGCGAAGCTCCTCATAAACCTTTTCCTTATATTCCAGGTATTTCCCATAGACCTCTTTTTCCTTTTCCAGGGCGCCTCTTTCGCCGAAATGCCCCATGTCCAGGATATTGTTGTTGATCATGGCGAAATAGACGTCATAAATGGGGATCGGGATGTCCTTGTTGCTGGACTGGGCGGAGGCGTTATATTCCTTGATGTTGCGGACCTTGTCCAGGATGATCCCGGCGATATGCTGCTCCAGGATATGATAGACCGCCATCTGCAGTTCGGAATCGATGGTCAGGTATACGTCCTGGCCGGCGACCGGATCCACCCGGTCCTTGACCATGAGCGTCTTGCCCATGTTGTCCACGACCACGGTCTCGCTGCCCTTTTGCCCCTGCAGCACGCTTTCCATGGATTCCTCGATGCCCAGCTTCCCGACCACGTCATTGATGGTATAGCGCTGGGGGTCGCCTCCCGCTTCGGCCTCGGCGGCGTTCAACTCTTCCAAGGTGTCGGAGGAAATCCTGCCGGTATAACCCAATACATGGGCAAAATACTCGCTGTCCACATATCGGCGGACCGTGTCTTCCTCAATGGTCACGCCCTCTAAGTCCCCTTCATTTTCCATCAGGACGGCCACGGTCTTAGCGCTGACATCCTTCGCGACGATGACGCCCACATACTTGCGGAAGCCCGTCAGCTTCAAGGCATAGCGGATCGTGACCATCTGCAGCAGCTCCTCTTTGGTATACCCCTTTCCGACACAAAACGTCTCCCCATCCTCTTCATATCCGCCGATGCCGAAAGATTCGCCCAGGTGGTCAAGCAGTTCTTCCGCCGTGGTGTTCTTTTCCTCTTCCGTCAATTCCTCTATGGTAGTATAACCATAGACGTCCGCCAGGAAACGCAACAGGCTCCGGCCCTCCACGGCGTACTGGAACCGACCGTTCGTCCCTAAGATGATGTCAAAGTCAGAGATGACATGGTCCCCGTTCTTCTCGATCATCTTGATCAACTTATAGACATTCTCATTCATCAGGCGGTTCTTCGCCTGGGTGCTTAAGCCGGATTCAAAGACATCCTCCAGCTTTACGGAATAAGCCAGCTCGTTATAAGCCAACACCTTGCCGTTGCGGTCCAGGATGCGCCCTCGGGTGCTGGACAGATCCCTCGATTTCTCGGTCATGAGCACGAATTCATCCAGATACTCTTCCCCATGGATGATCTGCAGGTCGAAGCAACGATACACCAGCACGAGCCCCAGCACGAGGAAGGCCAGTCCGAGCACCGTCGTGCGCCCGAATAGGATTTTCTTCAGTTTTTCCAGGAATTCATCAAACAAAGATCTGCGCGCTCCTCTTTTCTCTCGCCTCTAACAACTCATTGACCTTTAACACGATCGGATATAAGAACAGGGTCGCCACAATGGTATAAATCGCCTCCGGACAGATCACTTTCCATAAGTAAAAAGAGAAATTGAAACGTCCGCGCAAAAGGAACAACAGGACATAACAGACAAGCCCTACGGTGAGGTCGCTTGTGACGATCAAGGCCAAGGGCAGCTTGATGTCCTCCGGATAAAAGATCTGGCTAAACTTCCCGTTCAGGAAACCGACATACATGAAGATCATCGCATAAAACCCCAGCATGCCCCCGTAAAAGATATCACAGAGCAGCCCGCAGCCGAAGCCGACCGCCAAACCGGTCCGATCGCCCCGCATGAAGCCGAAGGACGACGTCAAAATGACCATCAGGTTGGGAATGACCCCTCCGAAGTCAAGCGCCGGGAAAACCGTGCTCTGCAGGATGAAGCAGGCCAGGATGAAGATCGTCGTGATCAACTTTCTAAGCATAAAGCCTCCTTGCGCAAAGCCTTATTCCAAGGCTTCGTCTTCACGGATCTGGGGCTTTCTTTGGGTGATGATGAGCACCTCCTCCAGATGCCCGAAATCCACCACCGGAGTGATCTGCCCGGACTTGGTCAGGTTGTTGGCGTCCAAGGTGATGGAATCGATATAGCCGATCAGGATGTCGGAAAGGAATTTGTCGCTGATGCTGCTCGTCACCACCTTGCTCCCAACTTCCACCTGCCCCTCTTCATCCAACAACTGGCTAAAGCGTATGACCCCGTCCCGGATCAGCTGTAAATCCCCGGACACGATCAGGGTGTTGCCTGACGGCATCACGGCCCCGCTCACATTGGAATCGTCCGATATGATGGTCGTCACTTTCGCCCAGTTAGGCCCCACGGACGTGACGCGTCCAGCCAGCCCTCCGCCCGCCATGACGTTCATGTCCACGGCTATGCCGTCCTCATAACCCTTGTCCACGATAAAATTGGAATACCAGTTGCCGGAGTCCCGGCTGATGATCCGTGCCCCCACGGAATCATACTGGTTGTATTTCTCCTTAAGGTCCAAAAGCTCCCTTAAACGGGTGAGCTCATAACGCTCCTGCTGCAAGACCGTATTTTGGGCGGTCAGGTCCGCCACCTGGCCCTTTAACGCTTCGTTTTCCTCGATGAGCTGGCGGATCTGGACCAATTCCTCCGAACGGTCTGACAGCCAGCTGCCGGTCTTGCTGATCCCTTCCTGGAATGGGACGATTAAGTACCCCACCGCCGTGTTCAAGGGGATGTTGAAGACGTCCGTACCGAACGAAAGCAGCATGGCGACGCAGCAGATCACCGTGAAAACAAAAAGGAGATATTTACTCGGTAAAGTAAACCTCTCCCCTTTCTTTTTTATGACTGGGCTCATTTACTCATCCCTTCAATCGCATATGCTACCGTTTTATAGTTATCATCCTTGATGATCTTGGAAAGCCCCAGGGCTACGCTGGTAATGGGATTGTCCGAAAGGTTCACGTTAAGGCCCGTCCCCTGCGCGATGCGCTCGGCAAGGTGTCCGGTCTGTGACGCGCCTCCCGTCAGGTAAATGCCGTGGCGGTAAATGTCCGCCGCCAGTTCCGGGGGAGTCCTTTCCAAGATGACCTTTACGTTATCAACAATGGTATTGAAATGCTCTTCCAAGGAATCGTCCACAAGCTTGGTCGGGATGACGCGTTCCACCGGCAGGCCCGTCACGATGTTCCGCCCATAGACCACGGCGCCGTTCCCCTCTTCTTCCAGCTGGTTTAGGGCGATCTTCACGGTTTCCGCCGTCTTGCCGCCGATGATCAGGCTGAATTCCTTGCGGACCGCCAGGCGGATCGCCTCATCGAACTTGGACCCGCCTACCTTGATGAGGCGGCTCAACACGATGCCGCCTAAGGACAGGATGGAGATTTCCGTGGTTTCATACCCTACGTTGACCACCAGCACGCCCTGGGAATTCTTCACGTCGATCTCCATGCCCAGGCCGTCCGCCACAGCCTTTTCCACCACCATGATCCTCTTGGCTTTCACGTTGGCGTCCCGGATCAGGTCATAAAACGCCCTTTTCTCCACCTCGGTAACATCCGTTGGGACCGCGATCAAAAAGTCCGCCGGCTTGGCGCTCCCTTTTTGAAGGTCGGAAATGAAATACTTCACCAACGTTTCCATATTTTTGATGTCAGCGATGACGCCATTGGACAGCGGATAGGTGATCTGGATGTTGCTGGGCGCCTTCTCGTACATCTCGAACGCGGAATCCCCGTAAGCGAACAAGGTGTTCTTATTCTCGATGGCGATCATGTTCTTCTCCACCGTGATATGGTCGTCGTTCTTGCTGTAGATCTTGATGTTGTTCGTACCGAGGTCGATACCAAATGCGTTGTTAGCCAAAATTAGGACTCCTTTCTTGTGGAAAACGTATCTAACAGGAAGCGCCGCATGCTCATTCGAGCAGGCACAATTCCCGGAAGCTTGCGTATTTTTGGTCGCCGATGACGATGTGGTCCAACAGGGGGATCTCCATTTGCTCCCCCATAAGCGCGACCTTTTTCGTAAGGTCGATGTCACTCTTGCTGGGCGTAGGGTCCCCGCTGGGATGGTTGTGGACCAGCAGGATGTTGACCGCCCGGTTCTGTAAAGCCTCCAGGAAAATCTCCCGCGGGGAGATGAGCGACATCCTTACGCTGCCGCTTGACAGCTCCGACTCTTTTAAGATCTGCCCTTTGGCGTCCAGGGATACCATGATGACATACTCGGTCCCCCTGTGCCGCAGCTTCTCCATGAAGTATTCCGCAACCGTCCTGGAATCCGTGAACTTAAGCCCTTTCTTCGCGCTGGTGCGGCTGATCCTGGCGGAAAGCTCCGCGATGCACTTAAGCTTCACCGCCTTCACTTCGCCGATGCCCTTGATGCCCTTAAGCTCGTCCAAAGTCACGTCATAAAGCCCCAGCAGCCCCTCCCTTGGGTATTTGGCAAGCTTCAATACCTCCTTGGCAAGGCCCAGGGCATCCATGTCCTTCGTCCCGGTCCGCAGGATGATCGCCAAAAGCTCGCTCTCCGTCAAATGCTCCGGCCCAAAGGAAAGGAATTTCTCATAGGGCTTATCGGGGGTTACGTCCATTGTCTGTTTGTCTTTCATACGTCTCCTTCCAGACCTTCTCCGACGCATGAAGCACCCCGCTTCCAAACGGGGCGATGGAAGCGTAGGATGAACAGGCTTCCTGATGGCAGCGCCCCTTAGCCCGATTCCGTAAGCGCCATAAGCCTCATCCTCCCACAGCTACTATCCAATAGTACCACATTTTCCAAAATCTGTACACAAATTTCAAGGATTTTATTTCGATGTTTTTCTTAATTTTTCTTTTGCTTTCTCAATCTCCCGAGCGGAAACGACACCGGCGTCCACCAAGGCCTGGAGCGCTTTCAGGTTGCCGAACCTGGCATGGGGCCAGGTGATCCCGCCCTGGAAGAATACGGCGTAAGGCGGCCGGATGGGCGCGTCCGCGGACAGCTCGATGGAAGAGCCGGATACGAAAGCCCCCGCCGCCATGATGACCTCGGACTCATAGCCAGGCATGTCCCAAGGCTGTGGGACCACATGGCTGTCCACCGGGGAGGCCGCCTGGATGCCCTGGCAAAAGGCGATCACAGCCTCAGGGGTCCCCAGGGTCACGGCCTGGATGATGTCATGCCTCTCCTGACCGGCGTCCGGTATGACGGGGAAGCCTAGGTTCTCATAAAGGTTCGCGGCGAAGATCGCCCCTTTCAAGGCGCTTGCCGTCACCGTGGGGGCTAAGAAGAAGCCCTGGTACAGCTGCGGCAGGGCATGCAGGGAAGCGCCCACTTCCTTGCCAAGCCCAGGGGCGGTCAGGCGGTAGGAGGCGTTTTCCACGCACTCCCTGGTCCCGGCGATATAGCCGCCGATGGGGGCGATGCCGCCTCCGGGGTTCTTGATCAGGGAGCCGACCACCATGTCCGCCCCAACGTCTGAAGGCTCCCGTTCTTCCGTGAATTCCCCGTAGGAATTGTCAACCATGCAGATCAAGTCCGGCTTGCAGCCCTTCAGGAACGCGATCAGCTCCCCAATCTGGTCGATGCTAAGCGTGGGCCGGGTCTGGTAGCCCTTGGAGCGCTGGATGGTGACAAGGCGGGTCTTAGGACCGATGGCTTCCTTAATCTTCCCATAATCAAAGCCGCCGTCCGCCGTAAGGTCCACCTGGCGATAGGTGATCCCATATTCCGCCAGGGAGCCCTTGGAGGGACGGATGCCGATGACCTCCTCCAAGGTATCGTACGGCTTGCCCACAGGGGAAAGCAGCTCGTCGCCGGGGCGCAGGTTGCTCATCAGCGCCAACGCCAGGGCGTGGGTGCCGCAGGTGATCTGCGGGCGGATGAGGCAGTCCTGCGTATGGAAGACGTCCGCATAGACTTTTTCCAACGTATCCCTCCCCAGGTCGTTGTACCCGTATCCCGTAGTGCCCAAAAGGCAGGCTTCGCTGACCTTGTTCTTCTGAAAGGCCGCCAAAACTTTCAACTGGTTATATTCCGCCAGCCTGTCGATGGCGGCGAAACGCTGGACGAGCCTCTCCTCCACTTCTTCCCCGTACTCATATACTTCTTCCCCGACCCCGAGCCGGGCGTATAGGTCTCTCATAGGATTTCCTCTCCTCTCAACTGTTGTAGCATATAGTCCAATATTTTCCCCTCATCGTAAGAAAAACGGTCCTGGTCCACCCACAGGACGGACCGTTCCCGCCGAAACCAGGTAAGCTGCCTTTTGGCAAAATGCCGCGTGTCGCGTTTGATGCGAAAGACGGCTTCCTCCAGGGAGCACTCCCCATCCAGGTAATCCATAAGCTCCTTATAGCCCAGCCCCTGCATGGACGCCTGTCCCCGGTGGCAGCCCATTTCGCGCAGCGCACGGACCTCCTCCAAAAGCCCCGCTTCCATCATTTCATCCACCCGCCTGTCAATCCGATCGTACAGGCGCTGCCTGTCGTCATTTAAGACGAAGTAACAGAAACGGTAGGCGGGCATCTTCCCTCTTTCTTCCACATTATGTTCCGAGATCCGACGCCCTGTCAAATGAAAAAATTCTAAAGCCCTTATGGTACGCTTCACATTGTTTGGATGGATGGCCTGGGCGGACGCAGGGTCCACCTGCCTAAGGAGCCCGTGCAGGGCGCCCGGCCCCTCCGTACGCGCCATTTCCTCCAGCATCCCGCGGTAAGTTGGGTCTTCCTCGCTTTCCGTAAAGTCGATATCATACAGGATCGCCTGGATATAGAAGCCTGTCCCGCCCGCCAGGAGGGGGATGTGCCCCCTGCGGTAGATGCCCTCCATACATTCCTTGCATTTTTCCTGGAAAAGGAAGACGTTGAAGTCCTGCGTCGGCTCCAGCACGTCTATCAGGTGGTGCGCCACCCCCTGCCTCTGGTCCGGCAGGATCTTGGCGGAACCGATGTCCATGTGGCGGTAGACCTGCATGGAGTCCGCCGATATGATTTCCGCATTGATCGCTTTCGCCAAAGCGATTGACAGCTTCGTCTTCCCCACCGCCGTGGGGCCTGTCAGGATGACCAATGGACGCAGCATCTTCCCCTCCTCTCTAACCGGATACGATCCGCTTGAACTTCTTCTCCAACTCCGTCTTATCCATGGAAATCATGGTAGGCCTGCCGTGGGGGCAATGATACGGGTTGTCCAGGGAAAGCAGTTCGTCGATCAATGCCTCCGCCTCCGCCACAGACAGGCGCATGTTGCCCTTCACCGCCGCCTTGCAGGACATGGAAGCGATCTTTTCTTCCACGGACTGGACGCCTATCCTGGGGGATTCCGCCGCCATCCCGTCCAACACTTCCAGGAACAAGTCTTTTTCACTGCAGCCGTACAGGTCCATGGGGACGCCGCGTATGGCGTACTCATTCCCGCCGAAGGCTTCCACCTCGAAGCCCAAGGCGGCAAAAGCATCCCGATTCCTGGCCAACACGTCCGCCTCCTGCAGGGAGAGGCTTACGATCACAGGCGGCATCAGGCTTTGGCTTACGACCTGACGTTCCCGGAAGCGGCGCATCAGGTTCTCGTATTTCACCTTTTCGTGGGCGGCATGCTGGTCGATGATCAAAAGCTTGTCCTCGAACTGCACCAGCCAATAGGTGGAAAAGACCTGTCCAATGACCTGGAAGCGGGAACGGTTCTTAGCGGTCAGCAGCCTGCTTTCAAACAGGTCCTCCTGGACGGGGCGGACCTGGGCTGGGGCGGCGGCTGGCCCCTTGCCATTAGGGTCCAAGGCATCCTCTTTCAACGTGTCCGCCTTAAGCGCTTCCGACTTAAGCGCATTCGCCTTAAGCGCTTCCGCCTTAAGCGCATCTGCCTTAACCGCGTCCGTCTTAACCGCGTCCGCCTTAAGCGTTTCTGTCGGTCCGCTTATGGGTCCTTCTTGGATGGCGGTGGTAAGCAAGGTATAACCTAAGCTTCC
>CANPWC010000016.1 GCA_947581905.1 uncultured Acetatifactor sp. | reverse complement strand
CATGGCTTACCTGCTGGAGGGGATGAAGAGGATATCCAATGTGCGGTCTTATCCCATGAAAGTGACGTTCGACGGCAAGACGATCGAGGACGACTTCATTTTCGGCATGGTCACTAATTCCGTGTCCGTGGGCGGATTTAAGCATATCACGGGCAACAACGTGAAGCTGGACGACGGCGTGTTCGAGGTGACGCTGATCAAGCGCCCCAGGACGCCCCTGGAATTGAACAATATCATGGTTTCCCTGGTGAACCGGGACATCGACGCGGAGGGCATGTACTGCTTCCGCACCTCAAGGCTGGAGCTTGCATCCAAGGAGGAAGTCGCCTGGACGCTGGACGGGGAATACGGCGGAAGCCATACGGACGTGGTCATCGAAAACAAGATGCGCGCCATCAACATCCGTGCCAAAGCCAACGAAAGGATTTCAGAATAATTTACAATTCCTATTTTCTTTTTAGAAATTGTATGTTATATTTAAAACAAAAAATGCAAATGGAGGTTTGTGAAATGTTAGTTTCTGCGACAGAGATGCTTCAAAAAGCAAAAGCCGGCCACTATGCGGTAGGCCAGTTCAACATCAACAACCTGGAGTGGACGAAGGCGATCCTTTTAACCGCCCAGGAGAATAATTCCCCCGTCATCCTCGGCGTATCCGAGGGCGCAGGCAAGTACATGGGCGGCTATCATGTGGTGGTCGGCATGGTGAAAGGGATGCTTCAGGACCTGAACATCACCGTCCCTGTGGCGATCCATCTTGACCATGGCACGTTTGAAGGCTGCTACAAGTGCATTGAAGCAGGTTTTTCATCCATCATGTTCGACGGCTCCCATTATCCTATCGATGAGAACGTCGCCAAGACGACCCAGCTGGTGGCTGACGCCCATGCAAAGGGCATTTCCATCGAGGCTGAGGTTGGCGCCATCGGCGGTGAGGAAGATGGCGTCGTAGGCATGGGCGAGTGCGCGGATCCCGATGAGTGCAAGATGATCGCTGACCTGGGCGTTGACTTCCTGGCAGCAGGCATCGGCAACATCCATGGCAAATATCCTGCCAACTGGAAAGGCTTGAGCTTTGAGACCCTGGACGCCGTCCAGCAGAAGACGGGCGACCTGCCCCTGGTGCTTCATGGCGGTACCGGCATCCCCGCTGACATGATCAAGAAAGCAATCAGCCTGGGCGTTGCGAAGATCAATGTCAACACGGAGTGCCAGCTTTCCTTCGCTGCCGCTACCCGTGAGTACATCGAGGCTGGCAAGGACCAGCAGGGCAAGGGATTTGACCCTCGTAAGCTGCTTGCTCCTGGCTTCGAAGCGATCAAGAAGACCGTGAAAGAGAAAATGGAGCTGTTCGGATCCATCGACAAGGCTTGAGGCGCTTTGGACGGACAAGCTTAGTAAGCAGGATCCTTTCAAGGGGTCCCTTAAAGGAAAAGGGCTGCCACGCCGCTTCTTAGCGGACGTGACGGCCCTTCTTTCCGTTCATGCGTTTCTTCAATTCGTTTTCGCGCATCCTGGCGGCTTCGATGTTTCCCTCCATCTTCCCGGCGCACACGCAGCCCGCCGTCAGGCGGCCGTAGTCTTTGTGGCGCATGTGGTGGGCGTAACGGATGATCTGGTAGCCGCACATTTCGCAGATTCCGACAGGCGCGCCCAGGTCGGAGACCCCGTCGCAGACCCAGCCGGAATGCGGCACATCATCCCGCTTCCAGAGGTTGGAGGCGTTTTTCTTCAACTCCTCGGGCGTGGGCGTGGGGGTCGGGACGTCGGATGCCGTCGGTTGGACCTCGGCTGGGACGGCCTCCGCTTGGCCGTGTGCGGTGGCGGCGTCCTCCGTCTGGCTATGTGCGGCGGCAGGAGTATGGTCGCCCGCCGGATGGCGGTCGGGAGCAGCCGCCGGAGCGATCAGAGGCCGCGGGCTGTGCGGCTTGTTGAAGTAGCCGCGCGAAATGGACCGCGGCAGAGGCGTGCCCTCAAACTGGATTTGGTAGCTGCCCCTTTTTTCATCGATGGACAAGATCTTTCCCTTGCCGAAGATATGGTGCTCGACCTCATCACCGACCTGCCGCGCCTTATCCTGTTCTTCGTAGAGATAGCCGATTTTGGCGGCATAAGCCTTGCTTTCCCGCTTAAGGTCTTCAGAAACATTGCCGATCCGCACATAGTTGCCCTCTCCGATCTCTTCCAGGAACCGGGAAAGCAGCTTCCGGTTCCCGTTCTGGGACGGTCCCTCGGAATCCAGGAGGAACAGCCGCTTCTTAGCCCGGGTGATCGCCACATAGCACAAACGGCGCTCCTCTTCCAGCCCCAGCGCCTTCCGGCTTTCGATCGTCTTGGCGGAGGGGAAGATTCCCTCCGAAAAGCCCAGGATGAAGACCACGGGAAATTCCAGGCCTTTGGAGGAATGGATGGTCATGAGCTTCACCGTATCCTGGTCCTTGGACGCGTCCTCCCCGGACTGCAGGGCGATCTGCTGCAGGAATCCTGCCAGGCTTACGTCTTCCCCGAATTCTTTTTCAAACTCATTCGCGATCCGCTTAAATTCCGCCAGATTATCCAGACGCTCCTCATCGCCTAAGGAGCGGATGTACTGTTCATAGCCGGATTGGGCGGTGACGCGGTTCACGATTTCCGAAATCCTCATTTTCGCGGAGTCTTTCCGCAGCGTGTCAATCAGTTTGACGAAAGGGGCGACGGAAGTCTCCGGGAACATACCCTTTTCCAGGCCGAAAACCAGGTTGGAATAGAGGCTCATCTTTTCCCCGTAAAGCTGTTCGTTGGATTCCTGCAGCGTAGACAGAAGGTTTTGCTTTACCCGCCCGAATTTCCGCCTGGGCTTATTGACGATCCGCAACAAGGAAGAATCGTCGTCATAGGCGATCAGGCGCAGATACGCGATGACGTCCAGGACCTCCATCCTCTGGTAGAATTTCACCCCGCCGAAGATTTCATAGGGGATGCCCTGCTCCACCAGCTTTTTCTCCGCCACGCGGGACAGGAAGCCGGAACGATAAAGGATGGCGAAATCCGAAAACCGGAAGCCTTGCGTCTTTCGCAGTTCCTTGATCTGGGCGATGAGCGTGTCCATTTCCTGGTAATCGTTTTTGGAATGGAAATGGACGACGCTGCCCCCTTCCGGGTTTTTCGTGAAAAGGTCCTTTTTCAAACGGAGCCGATTCTTTTCAATCAAGGTGTTGGCGCATTTCAGGATTTGGGGCGTGGACCTGTAATTTTGGTTTAAAAAGATGGTTTTCGTCCCCGGGTGGGATTTATCGAAATCCACAAGGAGCTTCCCGTCGGAGCCGCGCCACTCGTAAATGTTCTGGTCGGGATCCCCTACGACCATGAGGTTTCGGTAGCTGCCGGACAGAAGCTCCACCAGCTTCATTTCAGGGCCGGCGCTGTCCTGGAACTCATCCACCTGGATATAGTTCAGCCGCTCCTGCCATTTGGCGCGGACGGAGGCGTCGTTTTGCAATAGATACAGGGCGAAGGAAAGGAGGTCGTTGAAATCCAGCGCATAAATCGCCTTTTGACGCTGCAAAAATTCCTCAATCAATCTATCGTCCTGGTCTTTGATGGCCGGGAGGATCTGCCGGTCCGCGGGATCGCACAGGGCGGGCACGTAATCCGTCTTGCTTTTGATGGAGGCGATTTTATGTAAAATGTTTTCGTAGCTGGCATAATCCAACTGGAGCTCAAACTTCTGGTAAATCTCTTCCAATAGGGATTTTTGCCGCTGCTCGTCCAAAATCTGGAATTGCTTGGTGAGAAAGACCTTTTCGGGATTTTCCCGAAGAAGCCGGTTGCAGAAGCCGTGATAAGTGCAGATCAAGGTAGTGTCATGTTCCGGACCGATCAGGGCGCGGATCCGCCGTTTCATTTCACCCGCCGCCTTGTTGGTGAAAGTCACGCAGAGGATGTTGGAGGAATCAATGCCATACTCCTGCACCAGGTAAGCGTAACGGCTGACTAAGAGCTTCGTCTTCCCGCTTCCAGCCCCCGCGATCACCCGCACGTACCCTTCCGTTTCCAGCACGGCAGACAACTGTTGTTCGTTCAATCCTTCTAAAATGGACATGGAGCCCTCCTTGTATGGAACCGGCGAAGTCATTTCCTCCCCCTAAACAGGGAGGATGCCAGGAAAGCTTTCGCTCCCCTGGCATTTATTATGAAAAAGTTATTCGTTGTACAATAAGCTGACGTCTGCGCAGTTACTTGACACCCTTGCTATTGTTAGTATATCGATAAGAAATGGATAAAAAATGAGGTCGAATTAAAAAAATATTGAATGTTTTATGAATAAAATGTGAACCCGCACAGCAACGGAAAGCGCATAAGCGCGACTTTGCCGGCCGAACTTGTTCGGCTTTGAACTTGTTCGGCTTTGAACTAGTTCGGCTTTGAACTGGTTCGGCTTTGAACTGTTACGCAGATGCTCGGAGGAAAAACGGTTTTCGGGAAAAAGATGGTGGATTTTTGGGGAGGGGTAGGGTACAATAGCAATACCTTTATTAGTTTGTCGCAGGAGGCAGGAATGTTTTATTTAAGGAAGGTGTATGTGAGCGTTCGGGAAGAGCGTGCCTGGGAGAAGATGGAGAAGCTGGGCGAAGCGCTGAGGGAACGGGGGATTGAATTTGCCAGATCGGAGGTCCCCGATAACGATAACTCGTCAGCCCGGACGCAGGCAGTAACCGGGCCTGGCTTATCCACCCATGGGCAGGCAGCAGCCGGGCCTGGCTTATCCACCCATGGGCAGGCAGCAGCCGGGACCGGCCCGTCCGCCTATACGCAGGCAGTAACCGGGACCGACCCGTCGACCTATACGCAGGCAGCAGCCGGGTCCGGTCCGTCCACCCAAGCGCAGGCCCGCCTTGCGTCTTACATTGCGCAAGAGGGGGTCTTGTGGATCGCGGATTCCCCGGACGTGGTGGAGGCGTTGATGGAACGGGAGGCGCCAGTAGCGGCATACTTCCATGAATGGAATCGGGAAGAGGCGTTCGCGATGGCGGGCTTCGCCCTGGAGGAACCCCAGGAGGTGGAGCCGGAATATCTGGAACGGATATACCGCCGCTTCGCCGGCGTGCCATGGCAGATCCTGGAGACGCCCCGCTGCATCGTCCGGGAGGCGTCGCTTTCCGACGCGCCATGCCTGGAAGAGATTCACGAAGACCCGCAATCCCGCCGCTTCGTCGGCGGGCTCTATACGAAAGACCCGACCCCGGAGGGACCTGAGGCCTACCGCCCCATTTTCCAACGCTACCTCGACGAGGTCTACGGGTTCTATGGTTACGGGATCTGGGTGGTAGAGGAACGCCGAAGCGGCACAGTCATCGGCAGGGCGGGATACCGCCCTCATCCGCAAGGCATCCCGGAGCTTGGTTATGTGGTCGCCGCCCCTTACCGGGGGCAGGGTTACGCCTATGAAGCCTGCAGCGCGATCTTGCAATATGGAAAAGAGGAGCTTGGCTTTACGCAGGTACAAGCCCTGGTGGAACCGGACAACGCCCCCTCCCTCGCCCTGTGCAGGAAGCTGGGCTTCCGTCAGGACGGCTTGGTTGAGGAAGAGGGGAGGGAAGCGATGCGTTTCCTGATCAACCTGTGATGAAAAAGGCATTGCTTCACAAAGGCGGCAGCGGTATAATGGATGAGCCGAATTGAGATTAAAATGCCGGAAGGCAGAAAGGGAGGCGCCATGCGGACGATTCTGATGCTTTTTACAGGAGGGACGATCGCGTCCGTGAAGACGGAAAACGGGCTGGAACCGATCCTGAACGCGGAACAGATCTTATCCTACCTGCCGGACATCGGGGATGATGTGGAACTTAGGACCCTGCAGGTCTGTAATCTGGACAGCACCAACATGGACTATCGCCATTGGCTGAAGCTGGTGGACGTGATCGAGGAAAATTACCATAGATATGACGGCTTTGTCATCTGCCACGGCACGGATACCATGGCTTATACGGCGGCGGCCCTTTCCTACCTGATCCAGAATTCCGCCAAGCCGATCGTGCTCACCGGTTCCCAACAGCCGATCCAGATGGAGATCACGGATGCCAAGAAAAACCTCTTAGACAGCATCATGTATGCGGCGGACATGGAATCCCATGGGGTGTGCCTGATCTTCGACGGCAAGGTCATCGCCGGGACCAGGGCGAAGAAGACGCAAAGCTTCAGCTACCACGCGTTTTCCAGCATCAACTTCCCGGAACTGGCGGCGATGCAGCATGGGAAGATCGTCCGTTACATCCCCTGCGAGGTGCAAGAGGGCCCCGTCCGCTTCTGCCATAAGGTGAATCCCAGGGCGTATGCCATGAAGCTGACGCCTGGCATCGGTTCCGACATCCTGCAGGAAATTTTTCGGAAGTATGACTGCATCGTGGTGGAAAGCTTCGGCGTAGGCGGGATCCCGGACAGCATGATCGACGATCTGTGCCTCTTGATGAAGCAATACCCAAGCGGCTCCAAGGTCATCGTCATGACCACCCAGGTCACTTATGAGGGAAGCAACCTCGCCACATACGAGGTGGGCCGCAGGATCAAGGGGCGCTTCCCTTACCTGGAGGCGTTCGACATGAACTTCGAGGCGGCGTTCACGAAGATCATGTGGATCATGGGCCAGGAGGGGCTGTCTTTCCCGGAGATCGAAGCCATGTTTTACAGCAAGGTGAATTTCGACCTGCTTTTATTCTAAAGCGTTATTCTAAAGCGGAAGGCGTACGATAGGACTGGTTATCGTGCGTCTCTTTTTATTGCAAAAAAAGAAGAAAAGGGATATCATAAGGTTATCTTTAAAATCTAACGACAAGACAAGGAGGGTTAGAAATGAGTCAAGGAGCAGGTTTTACATCGACTATGAAAAAGACCGGCAAAATAATTGCTTTGGCCGTGCTGGCGCTGTTCATCATCATCGGGGCGTTCGGCGCGACCTACCAGATCAAGGAACAGGAGCAGGCGGTGCTTATCACGTTCGGTAAGGCACAGGCGGTGACGGCCCCGGGACTGCATTTTAAGATTCCGTTCCTTCAGACGGTGCGGAAAGTAAGCACCACGATCCAGGGATTTTCCATTGGATATAATTATGAAAACGAGGCGGATCTTTCCCAGCAGGACGAATCCCTGATGATCACGTCGGATTATAACTTCGTGCATGTGGATTTCTTCGTGGAGTATCGTTTCTCGGAGCCGGTGAAAGCGATTTATGCTTCCCAGCAGCCGGTGGAAATCCTGAAGAACATCTGCCAAAGCTGCATCCGTACCGTGATCGGGAGTTATCCGGTGGACGATGTGCTGACCACCGGCAAGAACGAGATCCAGGCGGCGATCAAGGAAATGATCATGCTTAAGCTGGAAGAGCAGGATTTAGGCGTACAGCTTGTGAATATCACCATCCAGGATTCCGAGCCGCCCACCACGGAAGTCATGGAAGCCTTTAAGGCGGTGGAGACCGCCAGGCAGGGCAAGGAAACAGCTTTAAACAATGCCAACAAGTACCGTAATGAGAAGATCCCCCAGGCACAGGCGCAGGCGGACGGCATCGTGAAAGAGGCGGAGGCCAAGAAGACGGAGCGCATCAATGAGGCTACGGCCCAGGTCGCCCGTTTCAATGCCATGTATGAGGAATACGTTAAAAATCCGGGCGTGACCAGGCAGAGGATGTTCTATGAAGCCATGGAGGAAGTGCTGCCTGACCTTAAGGTCATCATCGAAAGCCCCAGCGGGGATACCCAGATGTTTTATCCTTTGGAGCCTTTTACAGGGACGCAGGAGGAAGCGGGGGCGCAGCCGAATACGGTGACGCAGCAGACGGATACGGGCGTCCAGCCATAAGATAAGCCGGCGGTCCGGCAGAAAGGTTTGGTGGAAACATGAAAATAGTGAGAAATGTGACGATCGTTATTTTAGCAGTGCTTTTGTTGATCCTGGGAAGCTCCTGCGTGGTGGTGACGAATGAGGACGAGTATAGCCTGATCCGCCAATTCGGGAAAGTGGACCATGTAGTGTCTGAAGCGGGCATCAGCTTTAAGATCCCGTTCATCCAATCCGTTTATACGCTTCCCAAGAAGACGCTGTTGTATGACCTGTCGGCATCCGACGTCATTACCAGCGATAAGAAGACGATGATCTGCGACAGCTATATCCTGTGGGAGATCACGGATCCCCTGAAATTCGCCCAGACGCTGAATTCCTCCATTTCCAACGCGGAAAGCAGGCTGGACACGGTCATTTACAACTCCACGAAGAACGTCATCAGCAGCATCACCCAGGAGGACGTGATCAGCGGCAGGGATGGGGAATTATCCGCCTCCATCATCAACAACGTGGGCACCACCCTGGACCAGTACGGCATCCATTTGCTGGCTTTTGAGACGAAGCAGCTGGACCTGCCCAATGACAACAAGGCGGCCGTGTATGAAAGGATGATCTCTGAGAGGGATAACATCGCGGCCACCTATACCGCGGAAGGCAGTTCGGAGGCGCAGATCATCCATAATACCACGGATATGGATGTGACCGTGATGTTGTCCGAGGCGGAGAAGCAGGCGGAAATCTTGGTCGCCGAGGGAGAAGCGGAATATATGCGGATCCTTTCCGAAGCCTATGCCGACCCGGACAGGCAGGAGTTTTACTCCTTTGTCAGGAGCCTGGATGCCCTGAAGGCTTCCATGACGGGGAACAACAAGACGGTGATCCTTTCCCCGGATTCCCCTTTAGCCAGCATTTTCTATGAACAGTGACGACAAAGCCGGCGCCCCATCGGGGCGCCGGCCTTGTTTCGAGGTTTCTTGCATTTGCGGGCGGGATGCTCCCAGTCAGGCTAAAGAGGTGAGGCATCCTCCTTTTGCCTCGACCACCCTTTTGTCATCCACGATCATCCAGGCGCTGGCGGCGCTTGGATTGTAGACGCCCTGGGCGTCAGCCGTGAAACGCAGGCTGTCCAGCACCTGCAGGTAATCGATGATTTCGATGTTGGTGGCGTACCAAATGTTCTTCCTGCCGCCCATAAAGGAGCAGAACTCTTCGATCACGTCCCAATTCCCCTGGTCGTCAAACTCATAGCTGTGCCCCCAGACGTACATCAGCTTCAGATACTCCCAATTACGGTCTTCCACAAACTGCTTCGCGTACTCCATCAGCCGGGGGTTTAAGTGGTGGCAGGTAGGGTGCCATTCCAAGGGATCCTCCGGCAATTCAAAGTCCGGCTTGTCGGATACGGTGCGGGCATAGGCGATGCCGAGCCCTTTCAGCAGGTCTTTTAACTTTTGGTCATAAGCGCCGAAAGGATAGGCGTGCCCGCGGACCGGGCAGCCGGCAACCCCCTCCAGCCCCAGCCGGTCCTTCAGGATTTCCTGGGCGGCCTGGGCAGGCGGGCATTTGGTAAGGACGGGATGATGGAAGGCATGGGTGGCGATTTCATGTCCCTGGTAAAGCTGTGCCGCCTGCCCTGGGTGGATCCGGTCTTCCGCCTCCATGAACCCGAAATTCAGGTTGAAGGTCCCTTTGATGCCATATTGGTTGAGGATGGCGACCAGGCGCTTATCCTGCGTCCTGCCGTCATCATAGCTTAAGGTGAGCGCTTTCGGCTTCCCTTGGGGATAACAATAATATAGGCTCATAGAATCCTCCGTTTTAAGTGTGGTTTGTTTTATTTTAATCCTCTTTTCCAGGAAAAGCAATGGAAAAAAGGAAAGGGATGTGATACACTAAAATAGGATTTACTTTGTGCGGGCCTGGAACCGGGCATAGGGTCCGGGGCGTCCGGCATTAGGCACAAATAACAGTGGCACGAAAGAAGGTAGGTATTTATGGAACAAGAAAAGATGCAGTGGAAAGATACGGAACGGAAAGGGCTTTATCTTTTGAAAAAAGGGCAGAAAGGCTTGATACACGCGGTATTCAGCCGTTTTGGCCTGATCTTGCTGCTTTTTTTGCTGCAGGTGGGTCTGTTGTTTAGCGTATTCAACCTGTTTGCCGAGTTCCTGCCCCATATTTTGGGCGGATCCATCTTATTTACGCTGATCATCATGCTATGCCTCTTGAATGGGGAGATTGATCCCACGGCGAAGATCACCTGGTTGATCGTCATCCTGTTTCTGCCGGTTTTTGGCGCCTTGTTTTATGCTTACACCCAGAGCGATCTGGGGCACCGTGTGCTGAAGCGTCGGCTGAGCGACCTGATCCAGCAGACGAAAATGGAAATCCCGCAGTCACAAGAGGTGGTGGAGGCGTTCCAGTCCGAGGATCCCGGGGCGGCGTCCCTGGCGCGTTACATCCACAGGAGCGGCTGCTTCCCGGTATATGGCAATACGCAGGTCACTTATTTCCCTTTGGGGGAGGATAAGTTCCAGGAGATGCTGGTCCAGTTGGAGCAGGCGAAGCACTTTATTTTCATGGAATATTTCATTGTGGATGAGGGCCTGATGTGGGGGGAGGTCCTGGAAATTTTGGCGAAGAAGGCATCGGAGGGCGTGGACGTCCGGGTGATGTACGACGGGACCTGTGAATTCTCCAACCTGCCCCATGATTATCCGAAGCGGCTTGAAAAGCTGGGGATCAAATGCAAGGTGTTTTCCCCGCTGACGCCTTTCGTCTCTACCCATTATAATTATCGGGACCATCGTAAGATCCTGGTCATTGACGGGCATACGGCGTTCAATGGGGGCGTCAACCTGGCGGACGAATATATCAACCGCATCAACCGCTTCGGCCATTGGAAGGATACCGCCGTGATGCTCAAGGGCGACGCGGTGCGCAGCTTTACCCTGATGTTCTTGCAGATGTGGAGCATTGACCAGAAAGAATTGGAATTTGACAAGTTTATAAATTATCCCACCTTATCCCCCCAGGGGGCGCAGGGCTATGTGCTTCCTTACGGGGACTGCCCTCTGGACAGCGACAAGGTAGGGGAGCGCGTGTATATGGACATCTTGAACCGTGCCCAGAAATATGTGCACATCATGTCTCCTTACCTGATCTTGGACGGGGAGATGGAGACGGCGCTCAAGTTCGCGGCGGAGCGGGGCGTGGAGGTATCCCTCATCCTGCCCGGCATCCCGGATAAGAGGGCTCCCTATGCCTTGGCGAAAACGCATTATGCGTCCCTGCTTGAGTCCGGCATCAAGATTTATGAATATACGCCTGGCTTCGTCCATGCCAAGGTCTTCGTCAGCGACGATCGGGAAGCCGTGGTAGGGACCATCAATTTGGATTATCGAAGCCTGTATCATCATTTTGAATGTGCCACTTACATGTACGGGTCCTCCTGCATCCCTAAGATCGAAGAGGATTTCCGTGCCACGGAGGCGAAGTGCAGGCTTGTCACCTGGGAGACCATTAAGAAAGAAAAGCTGTCCATCAAGCTGACGGGCTGGCTGATGAAAGTGGTCGCACCCTTGTTGTAAGCGATGGTGCGTGGCGCAGGGCCGGGCGCAGGGGCCGCCCTGGACCGGTGCGTGGCGCAGGGCCGGGCGCAGGGGCCGCCCTGGTAAGGCTGGAATAGGACTTGAGGCTGGACCTGGCGGGGAGACGCTGATTGGGTCCAAGGAGGAAGCGATGGAAGAGAAGCTGGTCTTTAAGCAGTTGTCCTCACTTCATAAGGTGTTCCTGGATGAGAAGCTGGAGGGCTTGCGGGAGGTGGCAGGGACGACGGCGCTGCGGGGAGAGCGGGTTTCCTGGCAGATCTTGTATACCAATGCCGCGGATCGGGCCCCGCACAAGGTCCCCGTCTCGTTTCGGGCATATGCGGACGAAAGGCTTGCGCTTACCTTCCGCAGCGTGGGCAATGTCCCGGTGGCGTACGCGGCGAACCCTTGGGCGGATGAAGATTACCTTCGGAAGAGCCCGGGGCTGTACCCGGATGTGCTTTATCCCCAGGAGGGAGGGGAACTGGACGTGGTATTAGGCGTCTGCCATTCCCTCTTCATCACGGCCCTGGTGCCGCAAGATCTGGAAGCCGGGGCTTATCCGGTGGGAATCGTGCTGGAAAGCGAGGGCACAAGGGTGGAAAAGACCTTTACCATCCGTGTCTTGGAGGCTTCCTTGCCGGAGCAGGACCTGATTTGCACGCAGTGGTTCCATGCGGACTGCATTGCCGATCATTATGGGGTGGAAATCTTTTCCGCAAGGCATTGGGAGCTGATCGAACAGTTCCTTGCCATGGCGGTGCATATGGGAAGCAACATGATCCTGACGCCCCTTTTCACCCCGCCCCTGGATACGCGGGTAGGGGGACGGCGGCCCACGGTGCAGCTGGTCGATGTATTTTGCCAAAACGGTCGGTACACGTTCGGCTTTGACCGGCTGAAGAAGTGGATCGACATCTGCAGGCGGCAGGGGATCCGATATTTTGAGATGTCCCATCTTTTTTCCCAGTGGAATACCGGCTATCCGCCTAAAATCGTGGCGAAGACCGAGGAAGGGGAGGAAGAGATCTTCGGCTGGAGCGAAAGCGCCCTGTCGGGGGGATATGGGGAGTTCCTGCGTGCGTTCCTGCCCGAGCTGACTTCCTTTTTAAAGGAAGAAGGCATTTATGAGGATGTTTATTTCCATGTGGCGGATGAACCGGACCTGTCTCGGGACGGTCATCCCTACCAACAAGAGCGGGAGATGCTGCGGGGGCTGATCCCGGATGACAAGTTCATGGATGCCATGTCGCATTTTGAATTCTATGAACGGGGGCTGACCCACAGGCCGGTCGTCATCCTTGACCAAATCTCCCTTTTCCTGGAGAAGGGATGCCGGGACATTTGGGCATATTATTGTTGCCAGCCTTGCGATGATGGCTATATCAACCGGTTGATCGCCATGCCGTCAAGGCGGACGAGGTTTTTAGGCTTTTTGCTTTATCGATACGATATCAAGGGCTTCCTGCATTGGGGCTATAATTTTTATTATTCCCAGCTGTCCAAGCGGCTGATTGACCCGTTCCTTGTCACGGACGCGGATGAGGGCTTCCCGTCCGGCGACGCGTTCGTGGTCTATCCCGGCAAGGACGGTCCCCTGGAATCCCTGCGCAGCGTCGCGTTCTATGAGGGGCTGCAGGATTACCGCGCCTGCAGGCTTTTGGAGGGGCGGATCGGCAGGAACGCGGTGGAAGCGATCCTGACTGACGCGGGCGTCCTGGATTTTCGGACCTACCCCCGCACGGACCAGGGGCTTCTGGACTTACGGGAAGCGATCTATAATAGGCTGGAGGCAATCAAACGCTGATCCCATAGGGGACGCGGACATTAGCACGAATGCTTACACAAACAAGAGCCGGAGGATAGGACTATGTCTACGATAAACATTACGAACGCAAGAAAAGATTTATATCATTTGGTGGAATCCGTTAATCTGTCTCATGAACCGACTGTGATTGTCGGCAAGAAGGGAAATGCGGTCCTTATATCTGAGAGTGATTGGAGTGCCATCCAGGAGACCTTGCTTCTGGATATGATTCCCGGAATGACGGAGTCTATCCTGAAAGGGGCAAAAGAGTCCCTTGAGGACTGCATCCCAGAAGAACTGGTAGAATTATAATGTATAAGATATACTTTACTAAGTATGCGTTAAATGATTTGGAAAAGCTGAGATCAGCCGGCTTGTCCAGCAAAGCTAAAGCATTGCTGGATGTCGTCAGGAAGAATCCCTATCAGATGCCGCCAAGGTATGAGAAACTGGTAGGAAAGCTGGATGGTTTGTATTCCCGTAGGATCAGTCTTCAGCATAGGCTCGTATATCAGATATATGAGGAACCGTTTACCAAGGACGGCATTGAGTATCAAGGCAGTGTAAAAATCATTCGAATGTGGACGCATTACGGCGGCATTGATTAATGAAGAATCGGATGGTTTGGGGAGGGCATATGCTTTCCCCAAATTGTTTGAAAGCGTGGGGCTTTTGAAAAATAAGTTTAAGGGGAAAGTACAGAACAAACATTCTGCTATATCTGTACTTTTCTCTTTTTGTATGATATACTATTTTGCGGCGCTTGGTATTACCATTCTGCCTGATTTTGCAAATATCTGGTATAGACGAGCTTTTTTGCTAAAGAAATTGGAGGCGTTGTCAGGCCATGATGTTTAAACTACACAGCGAATACCAGCCCACCGGCGACCAGCCCCAGGCCATCGAGGCCTTGGTGAAAGGGTTTCAGGAGGGCAACCAATTCCAGACTTTGCTTGGGGTTACGGGTTCGGGGAAGACGTTTACGATGGCGAACGTGATCGAGCGGCTGCAGAAGCCCACTTTGGTAATCGCGCACAATAAGACGTTAGCAGCCCAGCTCTATGGCGAGTTCAAGGAATTTTTCCCGGAGAACGCGGTGGAATATTTCGTGAGTTATTACGATTATTACCAGCCGGAGGCTTATGTGCCGTCTTCGGACACGTATATTGCCAAGGATTCTTCCATCAATGACGAGATTGACAAGCTGCGGCTGTCCGCCACGGCTTCCCTGACCGAGCGTCGGGACGTGGTGGTGGTCGCCAGCGTATCCTGCATCTATGGCTTGGGCAGCCCGGACGAGTGGAAGCAGATGACGGTTTCTTTGCGCCCCGGGATGACGAAAGAGCGGGACGCGGTGATCCGGGACCTGATCGATATGCAGTATGAGCGGAATGAGATGGACGTCCAGAGGGGCTGCTTTCGGGTACGGGGCGACGTGGTGGAGATTTATCCTGCCCAGGGCGGCGACTTCTTGATCCGGGTGGAATTTTTCGGGGATGAGATCGACCGTATCGCGGAAGTGGACCCGTTAAACGGCAAGGTCCATGCGGTGTTGAACCATGTGATCATTTTCCCGGCTTCCCATTATGTGGTAGGGCAGGACAAGATCCGAGCCGCCTGCGTGGAGATCGAGAAAGAGCTGGAGGAGAGGATCCGTTACTTCAAGGGCGAGGACAAGCTCCTGGAAGCCCAGAGGATTTCCGAGCGAACGAATTTTGATATTGAGATGCTCCGGGAGACGGGGTTCTGTTCCGGCATTGAGAATTATTCCAGGCACCTGAACGGCATGCCGCCGGGAGCGCCCCCTATGACGCTGATGGACTTTTTTGACCAGGATTACTTGATCATCATTGACGAGTCCCATATGACGATCCCGCAGATCCGCGGGATGTATGCGGGGGACCGGTCCCGTAAGCTGACGCTGGTGGAGTATGGCTTCCGCCTGCCGTCGGCGTTGGACAACCGTCCTTTGAATTTTGAAGAATTTGAATCCCATATCGACCAAATGCTGTTCGTGTCCGCTACGCCTTCTGATTATGAGGCCCAACACGAGCTGCTTCGGACGGAACAGATCATCCGTCCTACCGGGCTGCTGGACCCGGAGGTGTCGGTGCGTCCCGTGGAAGGGCAGATCGACGACCTGATCGGCGAGGTGAACAAGGAGACCGCGAACCACAACAAGGTCCTAATCACCACCCTGACCAAGCGGATGGCGGAGGATTTGACGGATTATATGAGGGATGTGGGCATCCGTGTGAAATACCTGCATTCTGACATTGATACCTTGGAGCGCGCCCAGATCATCCGGGACATGCGCCTGGACGTGTTCGACGTGCTGGTCGGCATCAACCTGCTTCGGGAGGGCTTGGATATCCCGGAGATTTCCCTGGTGGCGATCCTGGATGCCGATAAGGAAGGCTTTTTGCGGAGCGGCACTTCGCTGGTGCAGACGATCGGGCGGGCGGCGCGTAACGCGGACGGCCATGTCATCATGTATGCCGATACTATTACGGATTCCATGCGCATGGCGATCGATGAGACGAACCGCAGGCGCGAGATCCAGAAGAAGTATAATGAGGAGCATGGCATTACGCCCAAGACCATCCGGAAGGCGGTGCGCGACCTGATCAGCATCTCCAAGGAAATCGCGCAGGAGGAGATGCGTTTTGAAAAGGATCCGGAGTCTATGAGCCGGAAAGAATTGGAAAAGGTCATCGCGGAGGTCCAGAAGAAGATGCAGAGGGCGGCTGCGGACCTGAACTTCGAGGCTGCGGCCGAGCTGCGTGACAAGATGATCGAACTAAAGCAGAAGCTTCGGGAGCTGGACGGCTGACCGCCTCGGCTCGGGCGTCTGGCCCGGCGGGCGAAAGAGGCCAGGCAGCGCCGCGGACTGTGCGGACTTGGCAGCCCGGCCTCGGCGGACGAAAGAGGCCAGGCAGCGCCGCGGACCGCACGGACTTGGCAGCCCAGCGCCGCAACAGGCAGGATGGAGGATGAGTTTTTATGGAAGAAGTTAAGAAGATGCGCCCTAGGGAATATATCAAGATCCGGGGCGCATGTGAAAATAACCTGAAATCGATTGATGTGGATATCCCGCGGAACGAGTTGGTGGTCCTGACGGGCATGTCCGGCTCGGGCAAGTCTTCCCTGGCCTTTGACACGATCTACGCGGAGGGGCAGAGGCGTTACATGGAATCCCTGTCCTCATATGCCAGGCAGTTCTTGGGGCAGATGGAGAAGCCTAATGTGGAGCGCATTGACGGGCTGTCCCCGGCAATCTCCATCGACCAGAAGTCCACGAACCGGAACCCCAGGTCCACGGTGGGCACGGTGACGGAAATTTATGATTATTTCCGCCTGCTTTATGCCAGGATCGGCATCCCGCACTGTCCGAAATGCGGACGTGCCATCTCGAAACAGACCGTGGACCAGATGGTGGACCAGGTCATGGAGATGGGGGAGGGGACCCGCATCCAGCTTCTGGCTCCCGTGGTACGGGGGAGGAAAGGGGAGCATGCCAAGGTCCTGGAGCGCGCCAAGAAGAGCGGTTACGTGCGGGTGCGCGTGGATGGCAGCCTTTATGAGCTGACGGAAGAGATCAAGCTGGATAAAAACATCAAGCATAACATTGAGATCGTGGTGGACCGGCTGGTGGTCAAGCCCGGCATCGAAAGGCGGCTTACGGATTCCCTGGAAAACGTGCTGGGGCTGGCGGAAGGCGTGGCCATCGTGGACGTCATCGGCGGGGAGCCTGTCACTTTCAGCCAGAGCTTCGCCTGCCCGGATTGCGGCATCAGCATCAGCGAAGTGGAGCCCAGGAGCTTCTCTTTCAACAACCCTTTCGGGGCCTGCCCGGTTTGCTTCGGGCTGGGTTATAAGATGGAATTTGACGAGGACCTGATGATCCCCGATAAAACCTTAAGCATCAACCAGGGCGCCATCGCCGTGCTGGGCTGGCAGTCCTGCGCGGATCCAGGCAGCTTCACCAACGCGGTCCTTAAGGCTTTGTGCAAGGAATACCACTTCGACCTGGATACGCCGTTCGGGGAGTATCCCAAAGCGATCCATGACATCTTGATCAACGGGACGAACGGCAAAGAGGTGGAGGTCCATTACCAGGGCCAGCGCGGCAGGGGCGTGTATCCGGTCGCGTTCGAGGGCTTGATCCGCAACGTGCAGCGGAAGTACCGGGAGACCTTTTCCGACTCCATGAAGCAGGAATATGAGACGTTCATGCGCATCAGCCCTTGTAATGAATGCCATGGGATGCGCTTAAAGAAGGAATCCCTGGCGGTGACGGTCTGCGATAAAAATATTTATGAGATTACCGCCCTTTCCATCAGCGACCTGTTCGACTTCGTGAACCATATGGACCTGACCGCCCAGCAGCAGATGATCGGCCGCCAGGTATTGAAAGAAATCCGTGCCCGGGTGGGCTTCCTTAAGGATGTGGGCCTGGAGTACCTGTCCTTGGCAAGGGCGACGTCCTCCCTGTCCGGCGGCGAGGCCCAGCGGATCCGCCTGGCCACCCAGATTGGGTCCGGGCTGGTCGGCGTGTGCTATATCCTGGACGAACCCAGCATCGGACTGCACCAGAGGGACAATGACAAGCTTCTGCGCACCCTGAAAAGCCTGCGGGACCTGGGGAATACTTTGATCGTGGTGGAGCATGACGAGGACACCATGCTGGCGGCGGACTATATCGTGGATATCGGTCCCGGCGCGGGGTCCCATGGCGGCGAGGTGATCGCCTGCGGCACCGCCCAGGACATCATGGACGAGCCCCGTTCCATTACCGGGAAATATCTGAAAGGCGAGCTGAAGATCCCGGTCCCCTCCACGCGCAGGAAGCCCCTTGGCTATCTCAAGGTCCTGGGGGCGCAGGAAAATAATTTGAAGGATATCGATGTGGAGTTCCCTTTGGGCGTGTTCACCTGCGTGACAGGCGTGTCAGGCTCCGGGAAAAGCTCCCTGGTCAATGAGATCCTGTACAAGCATTTGGCGAAGGAACTGAACCATGCCCGCTGCATTCCCGGCAAGCATCGGGGCATCGAGGGCGTCCGCCAGCTGGATAAGGTCATCAACATCGACCAATCCCCGATTGGACGCACGCCCCGCTCTAATCCGGCCACCTATACCGGCGTGTTCGACCTGATCCGGGACCTGTTCGCTTCCACGGCGGACGCGAAAGCGAAAGGGTACGGCAAAGGGAGGTTCAGCTTCAATGTGAAAGGGGGACGCTGCGAGGCCTGCGGAGGCGACGGCATCATCAAGATCGAGATGCACTTTCTGCCGGACGTGTACGTGCCCTGCGAGGTCTGCGGCGGCAAGCGCTATAACCGGGAGACCCTGGATGTGAAATATAAGGGGAAAAGCATTTTTGACGTATTGGATATGACGGTGGAAGAAGCCCTGCCGTTCTTCGAGCACATGCCGTCCATCCGCCGTAAGATCGAAACCCTGAACGACGTAGGCCTGTCCTATCTGAAGCTGGGGCAGCCTTCCACCGAATTGTCCGGAGGCGAAGCCCAGCGCATCAAGCTGGCGACGGAGCTGTCCAGGCGCAGCACGGGCAAGACCATCTATATCCTGGATGAGCCCACCACCGGCCTGCATTTCGCGGACGTGCACAAGCTGGTGGACATCCTCCACCGCTTGGCGGACGGCGGGAACACGGTCGTCGTCATCGAGCATAACCTGGATGTGATCAAGACGGCGGATTACATCATAGACATCGGTCCGGAAGGAGGGGACCGGGGCGGCACCATCATCGCGACGGGGACGCCGGAAGAGGTGGCTGCGAACCCCGCATCCTATACCGGCATCTATATCCGGAAAATGCTGGAACGCCAGAAAGCTTGATTTGAGGCGCGTTTAATGTTTCTGCGGCGCGGGTCCGGTGGATTCCCGCACGATCAAGGGCGCGCGCAGCAGGATGGAGCCGATGGGCACCTGGTTCAACAGGCAGGACATGGCATAATAGCCGCATTTTCCCAGGGAAATGCGGTCCTGGCGGATGGTGGTGAGCGGCGGCAGCGTGTAAGCCGTCATAGGCAGGTCGTCGAAGCCGATGATGCTGATATCCTGGGGGACGCGGATGTCCCGGTCGTCACATTCCGTCAGCGCGGAGATCGCCCGCACGTCATGGGAGAAAAGGATGGCGGTGACGCCTTTCTCCACCAGCTTCGGGATGTAGGTGCGCGTGGACTCCGCCACATAATACCCCAGCCCGATATAATCCTCGTTGATCTCCAGCCCATATTTTTCCAAGGCGTCCAGGTAGGCATGGTACCTGGCCCGCAGGATATAGGAATCCAAGGGGCCTGAGATGAGCCCGATCTTCTGATGCCCAAGCTTCATCAGGTGCTTGACCGCCAGTTCGAACCCTTCCTGGCTGTCGCACCCTACCGAAGCGATATAGGGATTGCTTTTCACGTAATTGTCATACAGGATCGTGGGGATCCGGACGGTGCGGAATTCCTGCATCCAAGGGTCCAAGAGGGAGAAGCCCAGCACGAAGGAGGCTTGGTAGCCTTGTTGGATCATGAAGACCCCATACGGGGTTTCCCGCTGAAATTCCGGCGTGACCGGGATGATGTCCACCACCCAGCCCTCCAGCTCCGCCATCTGCTTGAAGCCAAGGATGATGTCATGGCCGAAGTGGTTCGGCGTCTGATAATCCATGTTTTCAATAAAGATACAAAGCTTCTGTTCCTTTTTCAAGAGCCTTTTATTGGTATAACCCAGTTCCACCGCGGTTTCCAGGATCCGCCGCTTCATCTCGTCGCTGATGTCGGTAGCGTTGTTCAATCCCTTGGAGACCGTGCTTTTCGATACGCCCAGTTTCGCGGCAATGTCGTTGATGGTAGCCATTAGCGCCCTCCTGTCCTTAACCTGTCCGCTCCGGACGCGGCCGAAAGCCGGCCTGCCGGAGGACTTTTACGTTTCCCTGGATTATAGCAGGTATGCCGGTAAAAAACAAGCGTTCCGCTAAATTCGTGAAAATGACGGCTTTTAAAACGGGCGGCAGGTCCGTTTTCCGCCCCTGGAAGCAGGCTTTGGCTCCTTTTTCCTAAACTTTTCCTGACTGCGGGACCCAGAAAAATAATCAATAAAACGTTTTCCTTATGGCAAAAAGCCTTGATTGCCTCTTTTTTTGAAAAATCTCCCCGGAATCCCGGAAACGAAAATCCCAAAATAAAAGTTGCGAAACAAATAGAAAAACTTTGTTTCGTAAACAAGGGCAAATTGCACAAAATAACGTAAAATACAGCGAAAACCTGTACAATCTAACGAAAAAACCGGCTTGACGAAAGAAAAACCTTGTGCTAGGCTATAGTAAGCGAAACTTTACAAAACAATACAATCTAGAATAGGAGGATATGGTATGAAAAAGAAAGTTTTGGCTGCGTTACTGGTAATGGCAATGTCCCTTTCCCTGCTTGTCGGCTGCGGCGGGAAAGACGACGCACAGGGAGATGGCGCCCAGGGCTCCCAGACGTCTGAGGGAAGCTCCCAGGCTTCCGGCGAAGTGACGGATGTAAGCCTTAAGGTGTGGTGCCCTCAGAACCAGGTGGATACCGGCATCATGAAGGACCAGCAGGAAGCGTTCGCCGCGATGCATCCAGAGTGGAACATCACCTGGACGACCGAGATCGTAGGTGAGGACCAGTGCGCCACCGAAGTCACGAAGGACGTGGCGGTCGCGGGCGACGTGTTCTTCTTCGCGAACGACCAGTTGAAGACCCTGGTGGACGCGGGCGCTTTGGCAAGGCTTGGCGGCGATGCGGAGAAGATGGTCTTAAATGAGAACGCGGACCTGGTAAAATCAACGGTCATGATCGATGACGCCGTGTATGGCATCCCTTTCACCCACAACACGTTCTTCATGTTCTATGACAAGACCCTGTTGACCGAGGATGACGTGACTTCCCTGGAGAAGATCATGGCCAAGGAAACCCCGGATAATGTTTACAACTACTATTTCGAGTCCGCCGGCGGCTGGAAGCTGGGCGCTTACTATTATGGCGCGGGACTTACCGTATTCGGCCCCAACGGCGCTGACTTAAGCGCAGGCTGTGACTGGAACAGTGAAAAAGGCGTAGCCGTCACCAATTACCTGATCGACCTGATCAACAACCCGAAATGCGCTTATGACGGCGACATCGCCGTATCCGAGCTGATCGCCGACCACAGGCTGGGAGCCTGGTTCGACGGCGCATGGAACTACAACCTGTATCATGACGCGCTGGGCGACGACATGGGCCTGGCGACCATCCCTACCTTCAACCCGGACGGCAATGATTATCAGATGCTTGGCTTCTATGGCTCCAAGGCCATCGGCGTAAACGCCCAGTCCAAGAGCATGGCCGCCGCGGTGGCGTTCGCCACTTACCTTGGCACCGAGGAGCAGCAGGTGGTCCGCTATGAGCGTTCCGCCCAGCCGCCTACCAACATCAATATCACGATTGAGAACGATCCCATGGTGACTGTGATCAACAACGAAGCGGCAAGCTGCAGCGTGGTACAGCCTGTTGACTCCACCTTCTCCGGCAGGTATTGGAACTATGCCAACACGATCCCTACCGAGATCAGGAGCGGCGAGTTAAATAAGGACAACGTGCAGGCCAAGCTTGACGCGTTCGTGGAAGCGATGACCCAGTAACGAACTGGGGAGCGCGGATTTAACGGATTTTAAATCCGATCAAGGGGCTGTCGCGACGGCTGTCTACATGGAGCAGGGCGACAGCCCCTGCTTTCAAAAATCGAACTCCGTTTTGGGTTACAGGAGGTTTTTATGGGAATATTGAAAAAGAAGCAGGAGCTGTTCTACAGCAAGCCTGCCGACGCAAGCACCGCCCAGGCTTTCCGCCACGGCGACAAGATCACCAGGCTGTCTTTCTTCGTCTTTGGCCTGGGCAACCTCATCAATAAGCAGATCGTCAGGGGAGTCGTATTCCTGCTTCTGGAGATCGGCTACATCGCTTATATGGTCTCTTTCGGCATTTCGTCCCTGGGAGACATGATCACCCTGGGCACCGCGGAACAGGGACAGACTTATAATGAAGCCCTGGGGATCTATGAATACACGATAGGCGACAACTCCATGCTGTGCCTGTTGTACGGCGTGATCACCCTGTTCATTACCGCGGCGGTCATTTTCGTCGCCTGCATGTCCGGCAAGAGCGCTTATGCCACTCAGTTCCGCAAGGAGAAGAACATGCACATCCCTACGTTCAAGGACGACTTAAGGTCCCTGACGGAGGAGAACCTGCATTCCATGCTGCTGTCCATGCCGATCATCGGCATCATCGTGTTTACGATCGTGCCCTTGGTATTCATGATCTTGATCGCGTTCACAAGCTATGACCGCGAACATCAGCCGCCCGGAAAGCTGTTCGAGTGGGTCGGCCTTGACAATTTCGTTTCCATGTTCTCCCAGGGAGGCAAGCTTGCCGCCACATTCTGGCCGGTGCTGTCCTGGACCCTGATCTGGGCAGTGTTGGCGACCTCCACCTGTTACATCCTTGGGCTGATGCTTGCCCTTTTGATCAATCGGAAAGGCACCCGCTTCAAGGGCTTCTGGAGGTTCATGTTCGTGCTTTCCGTCGCCGTGCCCCAGTTCGTCACCCTGTTAAGCATGAGGACCATTTTCAATACCAACGGTCCGGTAAACGTCCTGCTTCGTGACTTCGGGCTGCTCGGGCCGACGGAATCGATCCCGTTCTTTACCAACCCGCTTTATGCCAAAATTACCATCATCTGCATCAATATCTGGATCGGAGTGCCGTTCACGATGCTGTCCACCACCGGTATCCTGCAGAACATCCCCGGAGAGCTGTATGAGGCGGCCAGGATCGACGGGGCCAGCGCGCCTACGATCTTCCGCAAGATCACGCTCCCGTACATGCTCTTCGTCATGACGCCGAACCTGATCACCTCCTTTACCGGCAATATCAACAACTTCAACGTCATCTTCCTTTTGTCGGGAGGCGGCCCGGATTCCATGGACTACTATTACGCGGGCAAGACGGACTTGCTGATCACCTGGCTGTATCGGTTGACCATTACGCAAAAGGACTACAACTTAGGCGCGGTCATCGGCATCCTGACGTTTATCATATTGGCTACCGTGTCACTGATCACCTACCGGCATACCGGTTCCTATAAAGACGAGGGGGCGTTCCAATAATGAAGACAAAGAGATTCCTTGTAAATTCAGCCTGCCATGTCCTGTTGGCTGTCTTAAGTTTTATTTGGGTGCTGCCCATCTTTTACGTGGTGCTGACCTCGTTCCGTAAGGAGGGCGGCTCCTATAAAAGCTATATCTGGCCGAAAGAGTACACGCTGGACAACTATGTGAACCTGTTCCATGGCGGCGGCACGAACATCGACTTCGTCAGATGGTTCTTCAACACCCTGGTCATAGCGATCTTCAGCACCCTGATTTCGGCGTTCTTCGTGTTGTGCGTCTCTTATGTCATGAGCCGCCTGCAGTTCAAGATGCGTAAGAAGTTCCTGAACATCGCCCTGATCTTAGGCATGTTCCCCGGCTTCATGTCCATGGTCGCCGTGTACTACATCTTAAAGGGGCTGGGCTTTTTGGAGACAGGCGTCTTAAAGCAGATCGCCCTGATCATCGTCTATTCCGCGGGATCCGGGCTCGGGTTCTACATGGCGAAAGGCTTCTTTGACATGATCCCGAAGACCATTGACGAAGCGGCCTATATCGACGGCGCGACCAAGTGGGACACATTCATCCATATCACCATCCCGATGTCGAAGCCGATCATCACCTATACCCTGATCACCGCATTCATGGGGCCCTGGGTGGACTACATTTTCGCGAAGGTCATCATGGGCAACGACACCAGGTATTATACCATCGCTATCGGCCTATGGACCATGCTGGAAAAGGAATATGTGGAATATTATTATACCCAGTTCTATGCGGGCTGCGTCATCATTTCCATTCCTTTGCTGATCCTCTTCCTCTTAACGCAGAAGTGTTATGTGGAAGGCGTGGCCGGCGCGGTCAAGGGTTGACGGGTTATTTTTTGGAAAATAGAGATTTTGGGAAAAGTGCCTTTGTGCGTCCTTATGCCGAAGGCACTTTCCATTCAGACGGATCAGGACTTAGGAGACTTTGGGAATGGCGAATGCGACATGCTTGAATTACAAACAGATCGATGAGGACTTTCATTACCGGGGCAGGGACCTGGGCGCTTCCTGTACCGGGGGGCGCACCACGTTCAAAGCCTGGAGCCCTTTCGCGGACCGGATTGAGCTGCACCTGTACGAAGATGATGCTAAAGGCCCCTGCCTTACGCGCCCGATGGAGGCGGGAGGGCTGGGCACCTGGAGCCTTTCCTTTGAAAAAGACCTCCATGGGATGTTCTATGATTATACCGTATGGATCGATGGAAAAGGGACGTTGACAGCCGACCCTTATGCCGTGGCCTGCAGCTGCAACGGGCACAGGAGCATGGTGGTCGACTTGTCCCGGACGGACCCGGAGGGGTTTCGCCAGGACGTCGCTCCTCCTTA
>CANPWC010000015.1 GCA_947581905.1 uncultured Acetatifactor sp. | reverse complement strand
GATGTCCTGGCAACGGTTGCGGACTTCTTCATAATCCTTGTCCGTCCCCTCATAGACCTGCTGGATGGAAGAACCAGGAAGGATGTCATGGAACTGGTCATGCAGCACCATCTTCCAGATCCCTTCCAGCTCCTTCTGGGGATAGTCCCCGCCCCTTAAGGAATCCAGGCAGGAATAAGCCTCCGCCTTCTGAAGCAGAAATTCCGACTGCCGGTTCCCTCTCTTGACCTTTGCCATGGAAGTATAGGTGCCCCGGTGGAACTCCAGGTACAGTTCCCCGACCCACCTGGGCGTACGCCCCGTCCTTAGGCAGCCCTGGTCGAACTCTTCCCGAAGCTTTTCCAAATGCGGACGGACAAAGCCCATTTCAGCCACGGGCATGCCCGGCAAGCCTTTGGACAGGCGCAGGTATTGTTCCAACATATCCTTGGTCGGGCCGCCGCCCCCATCGCCGAACCCGAACGGGGTCAATACGCGGCTGCCGTATTCTTTCTGCTGGAAACGGTTCCAAGCGCCTTTCGTCATGGAACTGTTGATGATGCCGATATAGGTCGTCCCATTTTTCGGCTGCGCTCCCTCATATTCCTGGGTCGTTATGAATGCCGTGAACACCTCCGAGCCGTCGATGCCCTGCCAGAGGAAAGCGTCCACGGGAAGCTGGTTGGTCTCATTCCAGCTGATCTTGGAGGTGACAAAATAGTCGATGCCGCTTTTCTTTAAAATCTGGGGCAGGGCCGCGCTGTAGCCGAACACGTCCGGTAAAAAGAGCACCTTGCTGTCTTTGCCGAACTCCTCGCGGAAAAAGGCTTTGCCCATAAGGAACTGGCGCACGAAGCTTTCCCCGCTTACCAGGTTGCAGTCCGCTTCCAGCCACATGCCGCCCTCCGGCTCCCAGCGGCCCTCTTTCACATATTGCTTCAATTCCTCATATTTTTCCGGCGCTTCTTCCTTTAGGTACCTGTAAAGCTCCGGCTGGGACAACATAAATTTATAATCCGGGTACCGCTTCATCAAAGCGGACGCCGTAGAGAAGCTGCGTTGGATCTTCTCCCGCGTCTGCGCCCTGGCCCAGAGCCATTCCACGTCGATATGGGTATGCCCGATGTAATTGACGATCGGCTTGCCTTGGACGGAACAGTTCTTTTCATAGAGTTCCGACGCAAGATAGGCGGTCGCCGCCTCAATGCCGCGGTAATAAGCCTCGCTATAAGGCTGCCGGAAGTCCAAGAGGTTGGCGGCCTGTTCCAGGATGGACAAAAGCAAGATGCCGTCGTCGGAATTGTCATCCATAAGCAGGCAGGCTTCATAAGGGACCAACATGTCGTAATAAAGCCGTTCGATCCTGCGGTCAATGGAGCAAACCCTTAAGTCGTACCACACAGGAGCGCCCACATAGCCCAGGTACAGATAAAGGCACATCTGATATGCGGCGTCCGGCTCCAGGTAAGCTTCCGTATGGTTCAAGTCGTACCCCTGGGCCATTTTCCCGTTCAGGTAAAGCAGCCCCTGGGGGTTGACGGCGTCCCAGCCGCCTTCCTGTCCTCCCGCCAACGCTTCCAGGACCAGATAATGGTCTTCGTCCGCGGACGGCGTTTGAAAGCGCCCCCTGATCCAATAATGGACGTCCTCCCCCCAGAACAACGTTTTCGGCTCCAAAGGCTGCCAGCCGTCCTGCGGAGGGATGTTGTCCTTCTTATATTCCGGTGAAAACAGGTATTCTTTGTCTTCCACTTCGCCTACGGGCCGCTTGCTCTGCTCACGCAGCTGTTCACATAGGACCTTGATCTTTTCTTTCACAAACTTCATGTTTTTTCTCCCCATGGATGGAAAATAATCTAGTTAGCATTTCGTCGCGACCGTGGGCCGTTCCCTTAAAGGCCAGCCGGTTTTCTCAGACAGGAAACGCGAAAGGTCAGCCGCCATGCGGTAATGGGTCTGTAAACTGGGATGGAAGCCGCCTCCCCAGCCTTCCACCTCAGGCAGGATCAGGCCAAGGTCCACCAAATAAACCTTATGCTTTCCCTGCTTTTCAAAATGCTCTGCCACCTGCCGGACTCCGGACAGGTAATTATCGTTCATCGTCCCTACGCACAAGAATACATAGGCGTCTGGATATTGCCGTAAAACATCCTCTACAAAACGGATATATTCTTCCACGTAGAGGTCCTCCCGGATCGGGTTGGAATAATCATTCTGCCCCAGATTAATGACGACCCCGTCCGCCTGATATTTTGAGAAGTCCCAAGCCGGCGTGTCCAATCCATGCACGCCATGAAAATGAGGCGGCAGCCCGTTCCTCCTGCCCATCGCGTCCTGCAGGATGCCGATGCCCGAGATGGCTATGGTATGGTATTCCGCGCAAAGCATCCTGGCGCAAAGGGCGGCATAGGACATATAGCCATCATCCAGGGCCGGGGCATACCCCACCTCGTGCGGATGCGCGTTCCCCGCCCCGTTGGTGATGGAATCCCCGAAAAATTCCAGTTTGAGCTTGTGTGCCGCGGGCGGCGCATAGAAGCGCCCTCCCTCCGTCAGGTACAGGTCAAGGAACGTGACCTTGCCGATCAGCAATTCCGTCCGCTTATGAAGTTCAAGGGTATGCACGCCCTCCGGGACATCCCGTTCCACCAGATAATCATGCACACCCTTTTTCAACGCGATCCAATTCCGTGCCACGCCGTCCAATATGATCTCCAGGCAATCTTCCCCACTGGAATCTTCCGCCTTAAGCCAGATTTCCTTTCCTTCAAAAGTGCAAAAGACCGCACTGTTCACCCAGGCGGCTACCGGCGCTGACGGGTCGCTTTCATCAAAGCGCCCCATCAGCCGCACATTTTCCGCAAATGAAACATGCTCCATTTTAGTCCTCATTTCCACAATCTAATGTTTTAATTTCAAAAGGCCCGGCCTGGCCTGTGGGCTTCTCCAAACCGTGTCCCGCCAAGTCCACGCAAGCCTTGACGCGTCCCGCCAATTCCCCGCTGAAAGAAAGCTTCTCGGTCCCGGTCCCCGCATGGAAGAGGCGCACCTTTACATCCTGCCCCGCAAGCACCGTCACCGCTTCCACGGAATCCTCTTCACAGCACAGCAAGGTACGGCTCATCCGTTCCGGCTTCCCGGCAAGCCTCTGAACCAGGAGGGGCTCCCGAAGCCGGGCATCTTCCAGAGGCACTTTCCCGTCCTCCCAGTTGCCTGCATGCGGCATCAGGGAATAGCCGATCGCATAAGTTCCCAGCGCGGGCTGCAAGCCCCACCAGAAATTGGCATGGTACCCAAACGCCAAAGTCAGGGCGAACTGATCCTCTGCCAGCGAATAACCATTCACGGCATCGCAGTAGACTGCCAGCCCGGCATCCTCTTCTTCCTGGTAAAGGTCCACCCAACCGTTGACCACGTTATGCCGGATGGTCTCCCAGGAATCAAACCGGGTGTCCGTCACTTCGCTTTCACACACGTCAAAGGGCGCGCTCTTTGCCACCTTGATCCGGCCCTTGCCCCAGGATAACTGGATGCCCAGCTTGTAATCCTCCCTGCAGGAGGACCGGCGTGTCCCCAGGTAACGTTCTTCTTCTTTGGGCTCATAAGGGTAGCCAAGCATACATTCCTTAGGGAAATGGGCCTTCGCCTCCAGATCGATCCGTGGGTCATGGTTCCTTACGACGACGGACTGGCTAAAGGCGACCCCATGGAAAACGCCTTGGAATAAGAGCCTGCAGCGAAGCGGGCCGTTTTCCTGGATCTCGCATGTCACCGGCACGTCCTGCGTCCCGAAGAAAGCGCCGTCTTCTATAAAATAACCTTTCAGGCATCCAAGCCCCGCCGTCCCGGCCGCATAATCCCTGCCGGTCTTTTTATCCAGGAAGCGGACGATGCTTCCCCCTTTGTTTAAGTCAAACGCCAGGTCCAGGCAGTCCGTTTCCACACAGACCAAGCCCTGGGCGGTCCTTTGGGCTATGCCGTCGCCCAATTCCCGCGGTTTTTTACACAGCTCCACCCGATAGCTGCGATAACCGATGCCATCCATCCGCGTCTCGAAGACCAGCTTCGCCGTGCCGATCCCGCCATCCGCATACTCCCGCAAAGAACTATATTGGCAGGGCACTTCCTCGCCTGACTCGTCATAGACCCGCATCCCCTGATAGGACCAGGGAAGCCCCAAAATGGCTTCCGCCTGGGAAGCGCGCCTGTCGCAGGTCGTATTGGCCACCCGCAGCCAGATTTCCGACTCCGATCCGGCCTGTCCGCCGATTCCCAGCGCTTCCTGCGCCGATGCCTCCTCCGGCCCAGCCTGCCCATCAATTCCCAGCGCTTCCTGTGCTGACGCCTCCTCCGGCCCAGTCTGTCCGCTGATCCCCAGCGCTTCCTGCGCCGACGCGGACACCTCGTCCAGGAGGGCGCAGGCGTCCAAAGCCAGCTTGTTGGAGCGGAACGCCCACTGGCGCACGCCGTCTCCGCAGGTAGCGCAGATATAACCATCGTGATGCTGTGCCTGCATGAGCATTTTCCATGCGGCTTCCAGCATCCGTCCCGCCTCATCTAGGCTTACCGCGCCAGCCCCCGTTTTCGCGCCGACCGCCATATCCTGTCCGCACCCCTCTGCCGCCAGGCCTCGTCCGACCTGCGTCCTGGCGATGGCTAACAGCTTTTCCGTCTGCAGGATGCGGTCCTGGGCGATGCGGACCGTCCGAAGCATCTCCTGGAAGATACGGTTGCCCCAGGGCAGGGCCACGCGGACGTCATCCTGGGAAAATAAGACTTCGCCGCGAATCTGAGCGCCAAACCGTTCAAAATATTCCCTCCAGGTCACATATTCCACATCGATCCTCTGCACCAGAGGGGCGGAGGACCAGCCCAAGTCCTGCAGGCACATCCCTACGGGCGCTTCCACCCCTTCCTGGACGCACTTCGCCGCGAACCCCGCGATGGCGTCGGCATCATAACCGGAGGCCTCCGTCGCGTTGCAGCTGACCAGTTCTTCACAGTCATAGCGCGGCACCGCCGGGATCCGGCTTCCGTCGGACCCTTTCAGCCATACGATGGCTCCTGGCATCTTCGCCATATAACCGCCCCAGGCGGTAGGGTTTTTCAGGCTCATCCTCTGATAACCCAGCAGGGTGAGCATCTGCGGCAGGGAAGAAGTAAAGCAAGGCTCCTGGACCGCATAAGTGTCAATCTTGACCCCAGGGAAATGCTCCTGTATCATCTTGGCCCCATATTGCAGCTGCCGGATGTTGCCTTCCCCGTCAATCGCCCAGCAGAACGGCTGCGCGTAGCTGCCGCTGATGAACTCCACCCGTTCGCGGGTTTCGGGAGAAAGGATGAACTTTTGCAGCCTGCGGTAAGTCTGCAAATCCTTCCGCTTAAGGACCTCCCAGGATTCCGGCTCGATTTCCAGGCTGACCTTCCAATCCGGCCACCGCTCAAGCGCATGCAGGATATCCTGCCAGGACCCCTCCGGCATATGTCCCCGGACGCCTCCGTGGTACCCATCCACAAAGTATAATCTCGCCATATTCCCTCCCAGCCTTACAGGCGCTTATTTTCCTTCATAATAAACCCATTTGTTGCTGGTCTTCAAGATGACCAGCGAAAGAATCAACGTAATGATGAGCAATATCCACGCCAAGGCGGAGGCGTAACCCATCTGGTACTCCGTAAATGCCTTGTTGTACAAATGATACCCATAAAAATAGGTGGAATAGGATGGTCCGCCGTTGGTCATGATGAACGCCTGGCTGAAGACTTGAAGCCCTCCGATGACGCCCGTGATCAGGTTATAGAACAAAGTCGGCGTGATCATCGGCAAGGTGATCTTAAAGAACTTCTTGAACGCGTTCGCGCCATCGATGGTGGCCGCCTCGTACAAGGAATCCGGCACGTCCTGCAGGGCCGCCAGGTAGATCAGCATGCCGCCTCCCACCGTCCACAGGCTCATGAGGATCAGGGAATTTTTGGACCAGGCAGGGTCCGTCAGCCAGCCAGGGCCTGTAATCCCGATTTTCTTAAGGAACGTATTCAGCAAACCGAAATTCGGCTCCAGGATCCACATCCACAGCAGGGACACCGCCACCGAGGACACTACCGTCGGCAGATAAAAGATCGTCCGGAAAAACCTCATCCCTTTCACGTTCTGGTTTAGCAATAAGGCGATCAGCACGCCCGTGATAATGCCTAACGGCACGCTTAAGACGGCATAATAAACCGTGTTCCAGATACACTTCCAGAAAAGCGGGTCCGAAGTGAACATGATGATGTAATTCCGAAATCCCACCCACTTAGGGGGCTGCAACGTGTTATAGCTTGTAAAGCTATAGTAAAGGGAAGAACACATCGGATACAACGTGAAAATCAGGAACCCCAAGATCCACGGCGCGGCGAAGGCATACCCGACGATGTTTTGCCGCCTCTGCATTTTCCTGCCATAGCCATCTTTCTTCTTGCTCATTCGTCCTTATCCTTTCTTTGCCAAAGGGCTTTCCGGGCATGCCGGAAAGCCCTTGCGTTAAAACCTTAAAACTTATTCGCTTTCAAGAGCCTTATTGTTCTCAATCGCGATCTCGACTACGCTCTGGGCGTCCGCCAAGGCCTGTTCAGGAGTCTTCTGCTCCGCCTGGGCGGCTTCCACTTCCGCCACCAGGAGGTTCCACCAGTTGGGAACGGTCCTCTCATACCTGATTACCTTGGTCTGTGCCAGGGATTCCAGGATGACCTGCCAAACAGGATCATCGTTGAACTCTTCGCAGCTCTCCATCGCCCTCTGGTTGGTGGACGGCCACTTGTTCTCGCTGGCCCAATACTGCTGGGATTCCACGCTGGTCATGAACTTCAGGAACTCCCATGCCGCGTCAACCTTTGCCTGGTCGCCATGGTCGAAAATCTCCAGGTCGAAAGAGCTGCCCTGGGTGGCGTTCTCGCCTTCGTTCACGCCGGGCACAAGCGCCACGCCGTAATTGATGTCGCTTTCAGACAGCTTCTTATAGAAGTCGTCCACATTCACTTCCATTGCCACGAAGCCCGCCAGGAACGGGTCGATGCCCGTGGTGCTGGATGCGGCCTGCAGGGACTGGACCTGCTGCAAGCCATACTTGTTGGTCATGTCCACATACCATTTCAGGGTTTCCAAGTTTATAGCGCTGTCCATGGTCGGCACGGAGTTCTCATCGAAGAAGGTGCCGCCGCGGTTCAGCACATAATCACGGATGGAGACGTTGCCCAAAGAAGGATGGAAGCCTAAGACTTCAATCTCGCCGTTTTCATCCAGCTTTGTCAGCTTTTCCGAATATTCTTCCAGTTCCGCCAGGGTCTTGGGAGGCTGCTCCGGATCCAGCCCTGCCTCCGCGAACATATCCTTGTTATAAACCAGGATCCTGCCGCCGCCAGCGAAAGGAAGCCCATACCAATGCCCCTCATAGGTGCCGAACTCTTCCGTCCAGGGATAGAACTGGGTCATATCGAAGTTATCCCTCTCGATGTACGGGGTCAGATCGACGATCGCGCCTGCTTCCGCACGATGCAGGCTTTCCCCTAAATCATAGAACGCGACGTCCGGGCCGGTCCCCGCCGGGATCGCGGTGTTCATCTTGTCCAGGAAATCAAAGAAGCTAATGCCCAAATCCTCTACATACACCTGGTCCTGGGACTCATTGAAACGCCTGATCAACTCGTCATGGACAGGCTTGAACTCATCGCCTTCCGGGAAAATATGCCAGTAGGTGATCGTCACCTTGTCTCCAGAGGACGCCTGCTGCGTATCCCCTTCGGCACTCGCGGAAGAACCGCCTGTCGTGCCCGCGGCATCCGATCCGCTTGTGCCATCAGCGCCGTCATCCGTGCCGCAGCCCGTCAAGATCGTTGAGAGCAGCAGCGTTCCCGCCAGTAGCAGGGAAATGATTTTTTTCCTTGTTTTCATACCTTTTCTCCTTTTCTTTTTAATCTAGATGGCTGCAAGATATCTTTTATGGCCGCTGCCATCTTTATTTTTATCAAAATCCAGCGATACGCTGAATTGATACCATGTCCCATCACCCTTTCACGCCTGTCAGGGTAATGCCTTTCACGAAATAGTTCTGGAAGCAGAAGAACAGCACCAGGGTGGGGATGGCGGTCACGATGGAGGCCGCCATGAGCAGGTTCCATTGGACGCCTGAATAACCCCGGAACGCCCTAAGCCCCAGGGCGATGGTGTAATACTTGGGATCCGTCAAGTAGATCAACGGTCCGAAGAAGTCGTTCCAGGAGCCCATGAATGAGAAGATGGCGATCGTGGCAAGCGCCGGCTTACACAATGGCAGCACGATGTGGGTGAAGATGCCCATCTCCGAACAGCCATCCACCCGCGCCGCCTCGGAAAGCTCGTTCGGCAGCGTGCTGAAGAACTGTCGCAGGAGGAAGATGTTGAACGCGCCGCCTCCAAAGTATGACCCGACGATCAGGGGCAGGTAAGTGTTCAGCCACCCCAGCCTTTTATACAGCACGAACAATGGGATCTGAGTGACCTGGCTGGGCAGCATCATCGTCGCCAACATGATGACGAACCAGACATCCCTCCCTTTCCACCGCAGCTTGGCAAAGGCATAAGCCACCAGGGAAGCGGAAATCACCGTGCCGATCATGTTCATCACCGTGATGAACACCGTATTCATGGTATAGCGCAGAAACGGCATGATGGTCAAAGCCTTGGGATAATTGGAAAACACCAATTCCTTCGGGAAGAAGTTCTGCTTGATGATCTCCGCGTTGCTTTTTAAGGACGTCATGATCATCCACAAAAATGGCAGGAAGAAGATCACGCCAAGGGAAACCAGCAGCACATAGACCAGCGTCTTGATCAACATCGTTTTCGTCTTTTTTTTCATAAAAACCTCCATTTGCCGCCTTGGGCCTGCCGTCAGGGTATTTCAAAATAGGTCACGAAATGCGGGTGCAGATATTGGTGGGACAAGTCCCAGTTAAAGTTGAACGAGTTCAGGTTATAGGAAATCAGCAGTTCGCCGTCCGCCGACAGGTTCGGGTGGGCTTTCGCGTTATAGGCATAAAAGCCGGTGTCCCGGTTCCTGGCAGGATAGTCATAGACCTCCTTGCAGCAATAAAGGGAAGTGAAGTCTTGGAAAATCCCCGTCAGGCTGTCGCTAAAGCCGATCTGCAGGCAGGTCCCCATGGTCCCGCGGGTGATGTTCATGGCATATTCCCCGGCATGGCTTCCTGAAGTCATATAACTGACGCTATATTCGGAGCTTACCACGCCCTCGTCGCAAAGCACCGCGGACTCTTCCATGTCCTGGACCCATTCGCCGCCATCCCAATAGGTCCACTTCGAGGCATCGTCAAAGTCATCCGGCAATACCCTGGCCACGATCGCCTGCCTGGAGGAGCCCTCATTTTTCAAGCCATAGATGTAAATGTAGCCGTCCGGCGAGGGCGTCGCGCCGCCCCGCTCGGTATTGTCCACCAGGGCGGAGGAGAAATCCCAGGATGCTCCGTCCGCATCCGCTTCGATGTCAAACCCTTCCGTCACCTCTGGGGCTTGGGAGAAATCCACCGTCCGCGTCTCTTCTTCATAAGGGAAACGTACCAGGTCCCAAGACAAGGCGTTCCAGTTGCTGCCGAAGCGCAATCCGAAACAGTAGATGTTCCCGTCAATGCGGACCAGCTCCTGGACCCAATCCTTATAAGGGATAATGTTTCCGTAGCCGCTATCCGTATGCATATAAAACTGCATCTTGCGCGGGTCCGGCTTGTCCCCCTGAAGCATCGCGAAAGAATGGTTGACCATGCTGCGCCCGCTCATCCCAAAGCTATATTGATCTTTCAAGCCAGAATAATTGTTAAAATTACCCATCATGGTATCGGAAAAGACGAACAGGGTCGTATCATCCGGCTTCAGGGAACCCATCCTGTCCGCGCCGTCCAGGTTCAGGGAATAAATCCCGTCCGCGCCAAGCCACCCTTCCCCGGGCGTCCCGCCTGTGCCGCTATATTGGTAGGGGAACGTCCCCGACGTGGACAAGAGCCCCGTCCACTGCCTGGCGGGCTCCACCGCCCAGCCGGACCCGCAGGTCGCCACAAGTCCAGCCAACCCATAACCGCTTCCCCCGTAATTCGACAAGCCCGTGATCCGCAGATGCTGCGCGTGGATGTCCTGGCCTGACAGGTCGATCACAAGGGAGGGTTCCATGCCATCTTCCCCGGTCCCCTCGGAAAGCTCGTAAGTCCCCAGGACCGTCCACTCGCCATCCTGATAATTGATGCTTCCGTCAGGATTGGAACGATATGGATCCAGCACCGTATATTCCACCTGGATCTCTTTCATGCCGCTTCCCAGGTCCTCCGGGTCATTATAATTGTAGATGGCCAAGCTGGAAATCGGATAAGTCCCATCCAGGTCGATCAAAGCCATGGCCTCCTCTTTCTTTGCAACCCTCCACATCCTGGATGGGGCGTTGCCCGCCACCAGCCCATCCTTGCCGTCTTTGAGGGCCGCGCCGTTTGAAAGGTTCTCGCCATAACCGCTTACGGCTTCCGCCAAGGGAGACCCGGAGATGGCAGGGAGGATGCTGCCATTCTCCGGGCGTATTTTATATCGGAAGAAACGGACTTCCGAAAGCCCGTATCCATCAGAAGCGTTTCCGCTGTAATTGCTGATCGGGGTGATCCGGACCATTTTGGCAGCCACGCCGCCAAATTCCACCGGCTTCCTGGAAGAACCCAGATTGTTCGCGGCATTGCCCCCATATGCCTCGTTCTCTTCCGCAAGGGCCTTGCCGAAAATGACTTTCCCGTCCTTTCCTAGGACGGACCATTCCTCGCCGTCATAAGAATACTCGATCAGGGCTTCCCGAATGCCGCTTCCCGCCGCATCCGGGGCGTTGTAATTCCACACATAGAGGTTGCCCAGGGCTACCGGCTCTGTAAAAGTAAACACCATGGGAGACTTGTCCTGCGTCAGGAACATATCCGCTGCCTGCGTGCCATGTAGGTGGTTGGATGCCTCCAGTCCGCTCATCCCGCTGTTGTCGACCAGCTTCTTTGCGTCTGTCGCGCTTTCACCCTCGCATGTCGCCTGGACGTCAAGCCACCTGCCGTCCGGGCCTGCCTCTTCCTTGGCCGCGCCGCAGCCTGCCAATGCCGCAATGCCAAGCGCCATCATGCCTGCTCCCTTAAGAATATGTACTAACCGCTTCATGGCGCCTCCTTTCTTCTCGCTCTGGTCCATCATGTTTTTACTCATATCAATTCGCTTTTATTTTATATACTTTATATACTCTTTATATTATATTTTAAATTAAATCACAGCGATGCGCATTTGTCAATAGAAAAATTGAAAATTTCATAAATATTAAGTTTATATTCTCCCCTTTTCGCTTATTCAAGGGTTCTCAACTCTAATTTTCTCCATTAATGTATATATTAATGTTGACTTTTATGATTTTTTATGTTATTTTTATATCATATACAATATATAATACATTATATCAAAAGCGTCTCCCCAGGAAATACGCGGACAGGATATTCCAGCCAGCCGCACAAGGCGGCGGAAATTTTTCCGCTCCAGAAGAATCACCCCGGGAGGATGCCAAGGTCGAACGCGGAGGACGCCATGTGCAACAGCCCCAAATACATGCAAGTCAAACAATCCTTATTAAATAAGATACAGAACAAGGAGCTCCTGCCCGGAGAACGGCTCGAAAGCGAAAGTGAATTTGCGCAGCGCTATCAGGTCAGTATGATCACCATCCGCAAAGCGCTGTCTGAGCTTGCCAACGAAGGATATCTGAACCGGACCAAGGGGAAAGGCACTTTTGTCGCATATCCGTCCGCCTCCTCCCGCCGCTTGGTGGCGCTGACGATCTCCTGCAAAGACTATCAGGATTCTTCCGTGCTCCAGATCATCAGGGGGGCGCAAAGGATCCTCTCCGACTTCCAATATGCCATGATCGTGGAATGGAACCAATCCGGGCCGGAAGAGGAGCTGGCCATCATACAGAAGCTGATCACGCAGGGCGTCGAGGGGTTCCTGATCTACCCTTTCGACCCCGTCCCCAGCACCAGCAACTATCAGATCATTGATAAAAAGGGGATCCCATACGTCTTGATCGATCGATACAACCCGGACTACAAAACCCGTTTCGCGGGCTGTGACAACTATAACGGCGCGATCCTGGCCACGCGGGAGCTGCTAATACGCAAACATACCAAGATAAAGTTCGCCAGCTACCACTTCTTCCTAAGCTCCGAGCAGGAACGGTATGACGGCTACTGCAACGCCATGCGCCAGGCAGGGCTGGCCGTTTCCGACGCCAACCTGTTAAAGGATACTGACATTGATTATGACGACCTAGCCGCCGACATCCTTGCGCGTAAGACCACGGCGATCGTCTGCTGCAACGACAAGCTTGCCCTGAAAATGATGTCCCAGCTTTCCGTGCGCGGCATCCGCATCCCGCAGGACGTCTCCGTCTTCGGCTTCGATGACTGGAGCGGTTCCCAGCGCTTTGCCGTCAGCCTCTCGACCTTGAAGCAAGACTTTGAGGAAGAGGGGGCGAACGCGGCCGTCCTGCTGATCAATTCCATCCAAGGCCGCTTCCGGCGTCCGGACACGCGCCTTTTATCCGGCGCGCAGCTCATCCTGAGGGAATCCGTCTGCGAGAATCCCTATGCTTAAAGCACGTAAGCATGGCTTCGCAAGCTGAACTAGTTCAGCTGCCGAACTAGTTCAGCTGCCAAACTGTTACGATTTTTTTAAATGTTTTGATAAATAATCTTGTTTTTTGTCAGTCCATAATATATACTTTATTAATATTACGATAACAAACAGGCAATCGGGGGATTTTCATGGAAAGGAAAGAATCAAAATACCTTGTTGTAAAACAAGCGATCAAAGAACAAATAGAAAACGGCACCCTGAAGGTAAACGACAAGTTACCTACAGAGGCCGAATATGTGGAACTGTTCCAGGTAAGCACCATCACAGTCCGCAGGGCGCTGACCGAACTGGCGGACGAGGGTTATGTCAAAAGGCTCAAGCACAAGGGGACTTTCGTGACTTCACCGTCCAGCTCCCCCTCCGCCAGCCGCCTTATCGCCCTGATCCTGTATTCCGAGGACCGCAAGGACAGTTCTTATATCCACATCATCCGGGGCGCGCAGACCATGGCGTCTTCCTTTAATTATTCCCTCATCGTGGAATGGCACGACGGCAATGTCACGAACGAGATCAACGCGATCCGGAAAATGCTGAACCTAAACGTGGAGGGGCTCTTGATCTACTCTTTCGATCCCTCCAAAAGCATCGCGAATTACCGATACCTGGAATCCCGGAAGATTCCTTTCGTGCTGCTTGACCGTTACGAACTGGATTATCCCTGCTATTTCTCAGGATGCAACAACTACGACGGCGGCATCCTGGCCACGCAGTTCTTAATCCGGCAGAAGCACCAGAAAATCCGCTTCTCCGGCTATAAATTCTTCTTAAAATCGGAGCAGGAGCGCTATGACGGCTTCTGCAGCGCCATGCGCCAGGCGGGCCTTGCGGTCTCCGATGACAGCCTCTTATTGGACGTGGACTACGACGACCTGGCCCGGCAGATCCGGGTGCGCGAGGTCACGGCCATCTTCTGCTGCAACGACCGCCACGCGGTCCAAATGATGGAGCGCCTGCGTGAACGGGGAGTCGCCATCCCCCAAGATGTTTCCATCATGGGCTTTGACGATTGGCGCGCCTCCCCCACCGTGGACCAGGAGCTCACCACGGTCCTGCAGGATTTCAACAAAATCGGGCAGAACGCCGCCTACCTGCTGTTCAGCCTCCTACAGGGGAAGCTGGCGGAGGAACCGATCAAACTCCTCACTACGCCTTCCCTGGTCATCCGCAGCTCGGTACAAGAGAACCTTTAAGGATATGCGCGGAAGGTTCTTCATCCCTCCCCGTACTTTTCCTGCAAAAGGCGGATCCCGTACTCGCGGGGCGTGCCTTTAAGCCGCTCCAGGTAGGCAGGAAGCTGTCCCCTGCAATGCTCCGGCCCGCCTTCTCGCATCACCGTCCACATGGGATCCACATCGGACCTGGAGGTCTTCATCATCCGGTCGTTCCAATCCAGGATCATTTTCGCCCCGACCGCGCACAGGTCCGGGCGCTCCGCCGCCAAATCTTTAAGCTGGTGCGGGTCCTCTTTGACATGGAACAGCATCTCGTCCGGCAGCAAATGATAACCGCCGTGGACCGTGCGAATGTACAAATAATCACCGAACCGGGCGCTCCTCTGGCACACATGGGCGCATTGGGTAAGCACGACATAGGGCTTGGAACAGTCCGTCCCGTCCTGAAGCGTCTTGGCAAAAGAAACCCCGTCCTGTTTCAACCCGTCCCATGTGACCATGGGCGTCCCCAAAAGCTCCCGTATCGTGGGGACCAGGTCCACATTGTCATGGAACCCTTCCGCCACACAGCCTTTCCGCATCCCGGGCCATTTCACGATCAATGGGATCCGGCTGACCGGCTCGTCCGCCATGCCGTGTTCCGCATATACGCCCAATTCGCCCAAATCCTCCCCATGATCCGCCGTAATGATGACTGCCAGGTCATCATCATACAAGCCGTGGTCCTTAAGCCAGCCAATGATCTGGGCGATATTGTCGTCCGTATAACGGACGCCCTCGTCATAGGCATCCAGGAAGCGCCTTACCCCCGCCAGGTCGGTAATCTTGCCGGGATGCTTTGGGAATGCCGCGTTGGCGTCATCATTCCACATATTGATCTCATTCGCGCAATGAGGCCCGATGTGCCTTAAGTGCTCCTGGAAAATTTCCTCCGTGATCCAATCATCCGGCAGGTCTTCTCCTTCGAAAGGCTTGTAATCCACCGGCGTCCGATAGGGCGTATGGGGGTCCCAATAATGCACATGCATCATCCAGTTGTCTTGCCTGCCGTTACGTTCCAGCCAATCCAGCACATGGGGCGTCACCATCTCGGCGGATTCCCCGCCCCGGTTCCCCACATTGTAGCACTCATGGAAGCCTGCCAGGAACCACCACGCGCTATGCCGTTCCGCGAACGTCGAGAAAGACACCGTGTGCATTCCGGCCCTGCGGAATTGCATGAACAGGCCGTTTTCGGAGACCTCGTCCGTAAAGCTCCGTTTATTCCCCTGCAGACGCAGGTCCGCCGCCGTGCCGCCATGCCCCACGATCCCGTTATGTATGCCGTAAAGCCCCGTCACCATGGACGCCCTCGACGGCAGGCAGGGCGCGTTCGGGCAATAATACCGGTCAAACCGCACCCCTTCCCTGGCAATCGCATCCATGGCCGGGGTCGTGTTCCTTCCATAACCATAGCAGCCCATGTGGTCCGCCCGCAAAGTGTCAATGTCAAACATCAATACCCTCATCCCGAAACCTCCTTGCTTTCGTGCGCCTGCGCAGCAGGCGACACTTTTTCGACATTATATCATGTTTCCGTGCGCAAGGGAAGCAATTGAACAATATTATCTATTGTGTTTGGGCTTCGTGTTTTGTATAGTAGAAGAAAAAGGCGCCCGCGCCTCGCGCCGCAAAACAGCAGAAAAGAGACAAGTCCGGCGCCCTACGCGCCGCAAAGGAGAAGCATGAACCCAAACGGAATTTCTTCCAGCATAGGCGACACGTTCCGCCTATTCAACAAAGAACATTTGCGCCAAATCTGCCAGGAACCTGTCAAGACCGGCTTTGACCGTCTGGACAAGGCCCTCGGGGGCGGGCTGGACGGCCTCGTCGTCCTGGGGGCGATGTCCGGCATGGGCAAGTCCACTTTCGCCCTGCAGGTTGCCGCCAACGTGGCGTCCCAGGGGCGCAGCGTCCTTTACTTTTCTTTGGAAATGCCCCGTGTGAAAGTGGCGTCCAAGCTTTTGAGCTGCCACCTTTTCAAAAACCGTGACGACCTTAGGGACCCCATCGAAGCCTACCGCTTCACCAACGCCGAAGAAGCATCCTCTTTCCAGGAAAAGGACTGGGCCGCGATTGAGAAGCAAAGCGCCCTGCTTTCCAGGCAGCTGGCCACGCTCCATGCCATGGACGCGCAGTTCGGCGCTTTCACTGCCGCGGGCATCCGCTCTTACGTCATGGACTTCATTGGAAAAGAGGACTTAAAGCCCCTTGTCATCGTCGACTACCTCCAAATCCTCGGCTCGGACAAGCCAGGGGCGCTGCCCAGGCAGATCGTGGACGAAAGCCTGCAGGCCATGCGCCGGCTTTCCACCGAGGAGAAAATCCCCGTCCTGCTCATCAGCTCTTTCAACCGGGAAGGGTACAATAAGCCCATCGGCATGGAGGCGTTCAAGGAAAGCGGCAACATCGAGTACAGCGCCGACATCATCCTGGGGCTGCAATGCAGCGCCGTGAGGAAAGTAAAGAACCCGAACATCGACAGGGAAAAGGCCCGGTTCCCCAGGGACATGGAAATCGTCATCCTAAAGCAGCGTTACGGCACTTCCGGCGGAGAGGGCATCCCTTTTGATTACTATGCCAAATATGATTACTTCGAGGAACGGGACCCCGACGCTTCCGCCGAAGCGCCCCTGTACGAAGAAGAAGTTCCAAACCAAGCCCAAAACGGCCGCGCTTCCTACGCTTCCTGGAGGGAGCTTCCCGGAAAGGGCGCGCCCCCGGAGGAAAGCCCGGATGAAGCCATCGCAGGACCCGGCTTCAACCTGCAGGAATTGTTACAAAAGGAAAGGGATGCCTTATTCGAGGGGTATGAGCCCCCCACCGAATAAGGATGCAAAAGATTGAAATATGAAAACTTATTACATCAACAACACGAAGATCGCTAATGAACTGCGTAAGGGCGTCGCCGTCCCCAACCAGGCCCGGAAAGTCAACGTAGGACGCCAGGACCAACCGATTTACTGCCACTATGGCATACGGCTGCCGGGCAGCGATACGCGGCCGTTCGACTGGCCTTACGCCATGGCGGTCGCCGACAGCGTCTACAGCCTGGAACGGCTTGGGGCTTCTTCTTTCACCATATCCCAGCTTTTACATGCCTTGTCCGGGGACGATGCGCAGAAAGCGACTCCCCAGAAAAAGAAGTCCCTCGAAGACATATTGGATGCCTTGATCGGCACGGAGCTGGTGCTGGACTGCGTGGAAGAGATGATCGCCCGCGGCCTGGCCACCATAGAAAGGCGCGGCGAATGGCAGATCAAGTCCGCTTTCCTGCCCCTGCGCAAGGAAAAGGAACATTATGTCTGCCTGGACATCCCGCCCCTGTACCGCTACGCGGAGGCAAACCATCAAATGGTATCTTTCCCCGATTTTTTGCTGCATGTCTCTACCGGCTCCAGCAAGGGGGCGGACAGGACCGTCTCCAACACACGGGATTTCATCCTGCTAAAGCGCTACATCATACAACGCCTGGAAATCATGCGCAACCAGAAGAACTACCTGAGCGAAAGGAAGTTCATCTATCTAAGGAAGTCCCACCTGAACTGGTCTGACGCCGGCGTATATGCCGACCTAGGCATCAGAAGGGAATCCTATCCCACCGACGACGCCTGGATGCACAAGCGGGCCAGCCTCCACAAAAACATCCTAAACATCCTGCGCTATTTCGCTAACGAAAACCTGCACTACATCGACGGCTACCAGGAAATCCGGGACCAGGGCGCCATCATCAACGGGGTGGAAATTTTGGGGAAAATCCACAATCCCAGGGAATTAAACCCAATTTAAACGTTATATTGAAAAATTCTTTCTTTCCGTGGTAAATAGTAATCATTTGCCACGGAAATTTTTTCTAAAAATAGGAATTTAAATTTTTCATCCTTTCTAAAAAATCCTTGTATTTTAGCCATTTTCAATTTTTCCAAACCTCCTTTAAGTTGCTTATGTGTTACGTTTTAAATAAGATTATAAGTCTTATTTAAAACATTTAAAACAAAAAACAACCTCAAATAAGAAATCCCTCATACAACAAAATAAAATACAACAATAAAAAAATACAACAACCACAACAAAAACACAATAACATAAAAACAACAAGATACAGGTGCTTAGCGCACCTGTCGGGTGGAATTTTGGAATTAGGAAAAATGGCAGTAAAACTACTGCCTGACACGGGCGCTTTCGCGCCCTGATCGAAAGAAGGGCAGGGGCGTAAACGCCCCCGGTCTTATGATTGAAACAAAGAGAAACAAAAACAAAGAGAATGGACAGAAACAGAAAGGAGAACCTTGAAATGCAAAAAATCCCATTAGACGAACAAATGATGAATATCAAATGTGGCGTCCCCAACCAGGAAAAGACGTTTGCCTATTTCCTGTACGAACTTTACAACATGCCCATCCCTTACTTCCTGGACCGTGAGATAAAGCGTATCGGAAAGGACCTGGAACAGGCGCTCGACGCCTGCCGTTTCACCGATTCCCAGTTCAGCAACGGATACTACAAGGACCTGGTGCGGAAAACCGCCATGCTCTACAATTCTTCGAACGAAGTAGAACACGAGCGCGGCAAGACCGCCCTCTTAGCCCTTGGACGACTTTTCGTGAACATCTCCGACCGGCCTTGGAGCCATCTGTTTGGAGGGCTGAACCTTGAATAGAAAACCTTTAAGCAGCCGAATCTCCAATGATGTCACCCTGATACGCAACGACTGGGTCGTCCAGGACCGTTTCCTGAACCTGAATTTATTCTTTTACTTAGACTATTTCAGGAAACGGAAGAACCTGGAGTCCTTTGAGCAAGCGGTTTCCCGGGCCAACTCCCTCTTAAATCCCCCAAGGGCCGGCGACCTGCGCGTCAAACATCTCATACGCGCGGCAGTGGACCGGATTGATGCCGGATGCCGTGAAAACCTGCCCCAAGACAAGGTCGATGAGGGCTATGACGCGCTCTATGACGTCCTGATACGTCCATTTTACGAAGTGATAAGGAAAGGAGACCTGATATGAACAACGAAAACATCATGAGGACCCCCAGGGTCCTAAAAGAAACTTCCCACGGCATGGATATCTGCAGCCTGGAAGACGAGCTCTTCTTAAACCGCCGCATCTTCTTCACCTGCGGCGTCAACACGGATTCCTCCAATGAGCTCATAAAGCAGCTCCTCTATCTGGACCGGGATGCGCCCGGGGAAGAAATCACCCTATACATCAATTCCCCGGGAGGGGATGTCTTAAGCGGATTTGCGGCCTATGACTGCATCCGGCTCCTAAAGAGCCCCGTCCGGACCGTATGCACCGGCCTTGCGGCCAGCATGGGCGCCATCCTCTTCCTGGCAGGCGAAAAGCGGGAAATGCTGCCGCACACGCAGATCATGATCCATGACCCGTCCTATTACGGCAACGGTCCCAGCAGCGAAAAGCCACTGGAAATGCAGAAACGCCTGGAATCCATCATGAAGACGCGGGAACGCCTCTGCCAGGTCATCGCACAGCGGACCGGCAAGGACCTTAAGGAAATCTATGAGAAAACCAGGGAAGACAGCTTCTTCACGGTGCAGGAAGCGCTTGATTTCGGCATCGCTACGGGCGTCGTGCGATCCATGGACTGACCGCAGGCCCTGTCTTCCATACAACCCCAAAAAAGCGAAAGAAAGGAGACTCCATTGAACCCGAATGACAGAATGCCGAACAAATCCTTTCCCCAGGACGCTGGCTACCGCATCCTGGCCAAGGACATCTATGTGTCAAATGATACCCGTAAAACCATGCTCAACAACAATGACCTCATCATCGGACCCTCCGGCTGCGGCAAGACCGGAGGGTATGTCATCCCCAACATCCGCAGCAACAGCGGGAGCATCGTGATCGCCGACACCAAAGGACAACTCCACAAGATGCTCCGCTCGGAGCTGGAAAGCGCAGGATACACGGTCAAGGTGCTGGACTTCGTCAACCTTTCCAAATCCTGCTCCTATAACCCGATGGACTACGTTTCCCATGGAAGCACTTTCGGCTCCTATCGGGAACAGGACGTCTATACCATCTCCAACGCCATCATGCCCATGATGGACAAGGATGAGCCGTTCTGGGAAAATTCAGCCAAGACCCTGATCGCCTGCTTTATCGCTTTCGCGATAGAGGCCCTGCCAAGGCCGGAGCAAAACCTCTGCAGCGTCTTAAAGATGGCCCGCTTGGCCATCGACAGAAGAAGCAATACGGAGACGCCCTGCGACAGAATGTTCGAAGAGCTCTCCATTGATAACCCGAACAGCTTCGCGGTCAAGCTCTACCATAGCCTGAAATCTTCCTTTGACGCCGAGAAAATGTGGGCCTCCATCATGCAGTTCGTCGTGGAAGCCCTGAAAATGTTCGATTTCAGCGAAGCCCGCCAAATGTTCCTAAGCAAGGACCGTTTCCGCATCCAAGACCTGGGACGGAAGAAAATGGTCCTGTTCGTGAATGTTTCCGACACGGACCGAGCCTTTGACAACTTAATCAATGTATTTTACACGCAGCTTTTCCAAGTTCTTTGCGCCGAAGCGGACAAGAACGAGGACGGACGCCTTAGGGTACCGGTGCGCGTCATCCTGGATGACTTCGCCACCAACGTCCATATCCCCTACTTTGAAAACATCATCTCCGTCATCCGTTCCCGCGACATCTCCGTAAGCCTCATCCTCCAGAGCATCACGCAATTAGAAGTCATGTACTCCAAAGCCAAGTCCCTTACCATCATCAACAACTGCGACCACCTGCTCTACCTGGGCGGGCTGGATGTGGAAACCGCCCGCTTCATCAGCATGAAGGCGAACCGTTCCACGGACACCATCCTGAACATGCGCCTAAACGACGCGTTCCTCTTTGAACGCGGGACCAAGCCACGGATGGTGGAAAAGGTAAAGCCCTACAGCCGGGTCGAGATGCCAGGGCCTAATCCGCAAGCTCCTGTAGAGCCTCCTTTGGAATGGGAAAATCGTCCACACTGTTAAAGCCGCCACACTGGATGACCAGTTTGGCGTCCGTCACCTCCACATGGGACCAGAGCCTGGCTGCCGCCTGCTTAAGGAAGCCTTTTTTCTCGTCGGCAGTCAGCTCTTTTAAGGCGGCATTGACGCTGTCGGAAATTTCCATGGAGCATTGCATGGGATAGCCCGTCTCCTGGTCGATCCAAATCGTGACCGGCAAATCCTCCGCCTTGCCCATCAATTCTAAAAGCCGCTCCTCGTTCTTACGAAGCAGCGCCCCCAGAGGTTTCCATCCATCCTGCTCCAGGATGCCAAGGAGCAATTCCACGCTTCCTGTTCCCAGGAGCACATCCTGCAGCCCGTCGCTTCGCAGCACCCCGGTATAACGACAAGCTTTGCTGTCGGGCAAGCTTTCAGGTTCTCCAATCTCGTTCAAATCCTCCACATGTTTCAGATAAGTGATCAGCATTTGCTTGCCGTTATACCGGAGAAGCTGCTCCGGCTGCACTTCCCGGGCGTTCCAACGCCCTGCGTTCCAACGCCCTGCGTTCTTCACAAACAATTGATAACGTCCCTCCACCTGGCGCACATAAGCCTCATAAGCATCACTGCCAAACAGCCCTGCGTCCAGCACCATGTCGGCTTTGACCTTCATGGGTTCCTGGAATGCCACCAAGTCTAAGTCCGCTTGCGCGTCGACCGGCAGGCCAAACGCTTTCGCCTCCAGGTCCAGGGACAGCCGCGTCTCCATGCTTTCAGCCTGCTCCAGGCGTTCCAGGGCAGCTGCCACCGCTTCTTGTGCAGACATCCCGGCCTCCACCGGTCCCTCGGCGCGTCCTTTCCCGAAAACCTTTCCGGAAAAGGCAGCGCAGCAAAGCAGACCCAAAAGCATGACGGCGGCCGCGTATTTTCTCCCATTAAACATGCTGATACCTCCATGATGATAAATCCTCTCTTTTACCAAGATATGTCCCGGCTTAGCGGGATATGTCGGAAAAGGCCCGGCGAAGCCGGGCCTTTTTTCCCTTCTATCGGTATCAGCCGGCATCGGCGGCATCGGCGGCATCGGCGGCATCGGCGGCAACGACGGCATCGGCCGGCATCGGCGGCATCGGCCAGCCGGCATCATTCAGCCGGTATCATGGGCGCGGACCAGGTATCGCCGCCAGGACCGGTGTAGACCATATAGGGTTCACATGCTTCCAGCTGCCCGGCAAGGGATTCCGCCTCATCAGAAGAAGAAAGTTCAAAGAATGCCTTTACCTCATAATCCTGGACATACTCATCCGGCGGCGCCACACGGATGGTGAACGCATTCCCGGGGAACCGTTCTTCCAGGGGCGTGCCATCCCCCGCAAAGAACCGGAAGTGATCGGCTGTAAAGTCCTGCTCGTCGATCCCGTTTTTGCCAAAGATATAAAAATGTGCCCGGAAGCCGAAATAGTCATTATCCAGGTAGACGCCGCAGGGCGGCGCTATGAAAGGATGTCCGGCGACAGAAGAAAGCCCGAGCGCCTCCCATTCCTCGGGGGCGGCCATCTTAAGGCCTGTAATGCTCCTGGTTTCTTCCCCATTGCCGACGACCGCAGTGACATCCACGCTATAGGTGTCAAACTCCGCCACGTCCACCGGTTTTGAAAAAGTATGGATCAAGAACCATACGCCGCTCGAACGGGTTTCTTCCAAATACACGGAATCAAAATAAGCGGGGCGGCTCCCATCCGTGGTCATTGCGCCGACGACCTGCACATCCGTGGTCCTTTGCGGACAGTTGAAGACCACCACGGCGCAGTAATCCTCCTCCGCGGCAAGGAACAGCGCCTGCGCGTCCTCCAGCTTCGGGGTCGTGACGAATCCAGTCTGACCGTCTTCCCCTGCCGTATCATTCCCATCCGGTTCGCCATTTTCATCGGACTGCCCATCAGGGACATCCTCATCGCCATCTTCCTCGGCTTCATCCTCCGCGTCCGACGAAATGTCTTCTTCCTCTTGGGAATCTTCATCCCTGTCAGATCCGCCTGACGTATTTTTGCCGCAGGCGGTTAAAGAAAACAACAGACAAAAAGAAAGCAATACACATAAAACAAGTTTCCTGTATTTTGCGTAAGGGTTCATATCGTGTCTCCTTTCTGTTAAGACCCTTGATTTCGCCCCATATCTTAACGCAAAAAAACAGGACCCGCAATAAAGTGCGGTTTAACAATCTTCAAATCATCCACATCACCTGTCCTTTTCATTTCGGCTGATTTTGGTTGTAATACAATTTTAGCCGAAAACCAAGGGCTCGTAAAGGTGCTTTCCGCCGCAATTTTATTCATCCAATTTTATCTATGGCTACCAGGGCGTCACAAGCCGCACTTGCGCCTCCACCTGCCACTTATATAACGCACGACGAAACACAGGACGCGGAAGATCCAATCCAGCACCATGGCGATCCATACGCCGATGGCTCCCATCCCGTAGTTCACTCCCAGGATGTAGCTGAACCCGATCCGGAACACCCACATGGAAAAAATGGAGCTTACCATCGTGAATTTCACATCATTACAGGCCCGAAGCATGTTCGGCAGCACGAAAGCAGCCGGCCACAACGCCATAGCGATCCCGTTATGGATCATGACCAAGGTATAAGCCAGGTCCGTCGTCTCCTGCCCCAGTCCATAAAAAGCCAAAATTTGGTGCAGGAATAGAAGCATGGCCGTATTGCAAAGTATGGTAAAGAAATAGGTGATCGCCAACACCTTCTTGGTGTAATAACGCACTTGTTTCAAGTCGCCCGCTCCCACGCACCTGCCGATGACACTGATCATCGCCAGGTTCATCGCCTGGCCAATGATGCACCCCATGCTGTCCAGGCTGTTGGCTACGCCATTGGCGGCAATCTGCACCGTGCCGAACCCCGCGATGATGCTGACCACCAGCACACGCCCCAACTGGAAGATGCCGTTCTCAATGCCGCTCGGGATGCCGATGAACAAAATTTTCTTGACGATCTGGGGTTGGAAGCGGAACTTTTCATTCGTCAAATGGATCTTATAGCCCGGATTCTTTAACAGGATGTACATGACGACGCCCGCCACCGCACGGGAAACCAGGGTCGGGACCGCCACGCCTGCCACACCCATCTTGAGCACGAACAGGCAGAACGCGTTGCCTCCCACATTGATCACGTTCATCAGGATGGAAACCTTTAACGTCATCTGGGAATTGCCCATAGAACGGAACAGGGCGGCACAAGCGTTATACACTGCAAGGAACGGGAAGGACAACGCCGAGATCAGCAGGTAAGTGATCGCGTTGCCCATGACTTCTTTTTCGATGCTTCCGAAGAACAAACGTAACAAGGGCTGGTGACAGGCCATCACCAACGCGGTAATCCCCAAGGAAATCAATCCCGCCGCATAAATCAGCTGTTTCGCTGAACGGCAGGCCTCCCCCTCCTTATTCGCCCCCAAAAACTGGGACGTGACCACCGCGCCTCCCGTGGCAAGCGCAGCCAAGATATTGATGATCAGGTTGTTGAGCATATCCACCAAGGATACGCCGGAAACAGCCGCCTCCCCTACCGAAGAGATCATCATGGTGTCCGCCATGCCTACGGTAATTGCCAGGGTCTGTTCCAATACCAGGGGAATCATCAATTTACGCAGATCTTTGTTGCTGAATGAAGGCCCTAATCCCCCAGCTATGCTGGGGAGAATAGGGTAGTTGGAAACGATAAGGATATCAATAAAAATCCTCCTATGCTACAATGAAATTGGTGTCGCAAGCCAAATTTCAAGCATAGGAGGAGGTCCAAATGGACAATAAAAGTTTATCACATACCAGATGGAAATGCCAGTACCATATCGTTTTTATCCCGAAATATCGAAAGAAAGTATTATATGGGAAAATACGGGATGATGTGCGGGAGATCATAAGTACACTATGTAAGTACAAAAATGTTGATATCATAGCGGGAGCAGTATGCATCGATCATGTACATTTGAGTGTTGCAATACCGCCGAAGATCAGCATATCCAATTTCATGGGGTACTTGAAGGGGAAAAGTACGTTAATGATTTATGACAGGCATCCTGAGCTGCAGAGTAAGTGGGACAAAGCATTTTGGGCAAGAGGATATTACGTTGAAACAATCGGTAATATCACAGATGAAGCAGTGCAGAAGTATATAAAAGAGCAGGCAGAAGAATCGAGAAAAGAAGATTCCAGAAGTACCGCTTTATAAGCGGACCAGTAACAATGCTTGCGACACCGCCCTGCGGGGCGAGCAGTAACATTAGCCCTTTGGAGGGCTAACAGCAAACCACCAGTTGAACTGGTGGTTGCTGACTTAACATAGTATCCATTCCTTTGTTATGTTACGGGCGCGAACCCCAAACGTCCCAACAGGTTATTCGCCATCCGCCATGCGGTACAGCTGACAGGCATTCGCCATCCGCCACGCGGTACAGCTGACAGCTATACGCCATCCGCCATGCGGTATAACCTGCAGGCATTCTCCCAGGTCACGCGCTCCACTTCTTCTGTGGAAACTCCTTTTATCGCCGCCAACGCTTCCGCCACATAAGGCAGGTTCAGGGAACTGTTGCGCTTTCCGCGGTTTGGCACAGGGGCAAGGTAGGGGCTGTCCGTTTCCAATACGATCCGGTCCAGAGGAACCACTTCCACCGCCTCCTTAAGCTTCTTGGCGTTCTGGAAAGTCAGCACTCCCCCAATGCCAAGATAAAATCCCATGTCCAGGAAAATCCGCGCGCTTTCCCTCGTATAGCTGAAACAATGGATGACCCCGCCGACTTCCTCCGCTTTCTCCTCAGATAAGATGTCGATGGTGTCTTTCGCCGCGTCCCGGGAATGGATCACCACGGGAAGCCCCACCTCCCTGGCCAGCCGAAGCTGCCGCACGAACCACTTCTTCTGCGTCTGCCGGTCCGGCTCGTCCCAATAATAGTCCAGCCCGATTTCCCCCACCGCCACGCATTTCGGCAGCCTGCACTGCTCCTTTAGCCAGGCAAAAGAATCCTCGTCCAGCTCCCCGGAATCCGAGGGATGCACCCCAAGCGCCCCATAAAGATATGGATAACGCTCCATCAGCGCGATCGTCCGCCTACAGGCATCCAGGCTGGAACCGACGTTCACGACCCGTCCGATCCCTTTCTGCGGCAAAGCCGCTAATAATTCCTCCCGATCTGCTTCAAATGCCTTATCATCATAATGAGCATGCGTCTCGAAAATCATCCGTCACCCTTCTTTTCCCAAAATAACCTCAAAATCCACGCCCGCAAGCGCTTCACGTCCATATTTCGGATAAAAAAAGAACCATTCCCAAGGCACTCAGGTCCTCAAAAACAGTCCTTTCAGTGCGCTGCCAGGGGCTCGAACCCTGGACACCCTGATTAAGAGTCAGGTGCTCTACCAACTGAGCTAGCAGCGCTTA
>CANPWC010000014.1 GCA_947581905.1 uncultured Acetatifactor sp. | reverse complement strand
CAACGTGGTCAAGGCCGCCCCGGTGCTGTGGGACCGCAAGGTGGTGGAAGAGTCGCCTTATGCCCAGGCGGTGGTGGTCAATTCCGGCATCGCCAATGCCTGTACCGGCAGGCAGGGCTTGGATTGCTGCCAGGCGGAAGCGGACGCGGCGGCAGAGGCGCTTTCCATTCCGGCGTCTTCGGTGCTGGTGGCTTCTACCGGCGTGATCGGCATGCAGGTCCCTGTGGAAAAGGCGACGGCCGGCATCCGGAAGCTGGCGGCTGCAAAGGAAGCCTCTTTGGAGGCGGGGCTTATGGCGGCCCGCGCCATCATGACCACGGATACCGTGCCAAAGCAGGTCGCCCTTAAGGTGGAGCTGGGCGGCGCTGTCGTGACCATTGGCGGCATGTGCAAGGGCTCCGGCATGATCCACCCCAACATGTGCACCATGTTGGGCTTCGTGACCACGGACGCCTGTATTTCCAAGGAACTTCTGCAGAAAGCGGTCCGCTTAAGCGTGGAGGATACATTCAACATGATTTCCGTGGATGGCGACACTTCCACGAACGATACCCTGTTGGTATTGGCCAACGGGTTGGCGGGGAACGAAGAAATCCTGGAAGAAGGAGAGGACTATGAGACGTTCCTGCATGCGTTGAAAGAGGTCAACGCCTATCTGGCGAAAAAGATGGCCGGGGACGGCGAGGGGGCGACGGCCTTGTTCGAGGTGCAGGTAAGCCACGCCGCCAGCGTGCATGACGCGAAGATTTTGGCGAAATCCGTGATCTGTTCCTCCCTGACTAAGGCTGCCATCTTCGGGCATGACGCCAACTGGGGGCGGATCCTCTGCGCCTTAGGATATTCCGGCGCCGTGTTCGATCCGGAGAACGTGGACCTGTATTTCCAGGGCAAAAGCGGCAGAATCCATATCTTTGGCAATGGGGTCGCCCGGGATTATGGGGAAGAGGAAGCGACCAGGATCCTTTCCGAGCCGGAAGTGACCGTCCTGGTGGACATGCACATGGGCGAGGCCCAGGCGACGGCCTGGGGCTGCGACCTAAGCTATGATTATGTGAAGATCAATGCGGATTACCGTAGTTAAGGAACCGTAGTTAAGGATAAATCGATTGGCACGCGTGCCGAAGCACGCATAGGAGTATAGACATGGAACAGGAAAAGGATATGGAGCAGGTGCTTCGGAAAGCGGAGGTGCTGGTGGAAGCGCTTCCTTATATTCAGAAGTTCAACCGTAAGATCATTGTGGTAAAATACGGCGGCAGCGCCATGAGCAACGAGCAGCTGCAGAAAAACGTGATCAAGGATGTGACCTTGCTTAAGCTGGTAGGCTTCAAGCCCATCATTGTGCATGGAGGCGGCAAGGAGATCAGCAGATGGGTCGGCAAGGTCGGCATGGAGCCCAAATTCGTGGGAGGCCTGCGGGTGACGGACGCCGCGACCATGGAAATCGCGGAAATGGTGCTGGGGAAGGTGAACAAGGACCTGGTGACCATGGTGCAGGAGTTGGGCGTGAAAGCGGTCGGCATCAGCGGCAAGGACGGCGGGCTCCTTAAGGTGGAGAAGAAATACGCGGACGGGCAGGACATCGGCTTCGTGGGCAATATCACCCAGGTGAACCCCAAGGTGCTTTATGACCTTTTGGAAAAAGACTTCCTTCCCATCGTGGCCCCCATCGGCCTGGATGAGAATTTCCAGACGTATAACATCAACGCGGACGACGCGGCCTGCGCCATCGCCAAGGCGGTGCATGCGGAGAAGCTGGCGTTTCTGACGGATGTGGAGGGCTTGTACCGGGATTTCAATGACAAATCCTCGTTTGTATCCCGCCTGACCGCCACCCAGGCGGACAACCTGATCAACGGCGGCCTGATCGGGGGCGGCATGCTGCCGAAGCTGGGCAACTGCACTTCCGCCATCCGCCACGGCGTCAACCGGGTGCATATCTTAGACGGCAGGATCCCCCATTGCCTGCTTTTGGAAATCTTTACCAATAAAGGGATCGGGACCGCGATCATCGCGGATGAAGATCGGATTTAGGCCGCGTTTTAGACGTTTGCGCAGGCCTGGGAGGTATCGGGATGGAAATGAAGGAATATATAGAAAGCGCGGAGCAAAGCCTCCTCCATACTTACAACCGCTTTCAGATCGTGTTGGACAGGGGGGAGGGCGTCTCCCTGTATGACTTGGACGGGAAGAGATATCTGGATTTCTGCGCCGGCATAGCGGTGTTCGCCTTAGGGTACCATAACAAGGAATACGATGACGCGTTGAAAGCCCAGATTGACAAGCTGATCCATACATCCAATTATTACTATAACGTCCCTGCCGTGGAGGCGGCGCGGAAACTGAAGGCGGCTTCCGGCATGGACAGGGTGTTCTTCACCAATTCCGGCGCGGAGGCGATAGAGGGGGCGCTCAAGGCGGCGCGGAAGTATGCGTATCTGAAAGACGGCAGGACGGACCATGAGATCATTGCCATGGAGCACTCGTTCCACGGCAGGACCATGGGGGCGCTGGCGGTGACGGGCAATCCCCATTATCGGGAGGCGTTCGAGCCTTTGATCGGCAACATCCGCTTCGCGAAGCTGAATGATTTTGAAAGCGTGCTTGCCCAGGTGACGGACAAAACCTGCGCCATCCTCCTGGAGACCATCCAGGGAGAAGGCGGCATCCATCCCGCCACGCGGGATTTCCTGACAAAGCTGCGCGCCTTGTGCGATGAGCGGGATATTTTGCTGATCCTGGATGAGATCCAGTGCGGCATGGGCAGGACGGGGGAGATGTTCGCCTGGCAGCGTTACGGCATCCGCCCGGACATCATGGCCTGCGCGAAAGCCCTGGGCTGCGGCGTGCCCATCGGCGCATTCCTTTTGACGGAGCATGTGGCCTCCCATTCCCTGGCGGCCGGGGACCATGGCACCACCTATGGCGGCAATCCCTTAGCCTGCGCCGCGGCTTCAAAAGTGCTTGATTTATTTGAAAGCTGCCATATAATAGAACATGTAAGATTAATCGCGCCCTATCTGGAGCAGAGGCTGGACGAACTCGTGGAACGGTTTGACTTCATCAAGACCCGCCGCGGCGTCGGCTTGCTGCAGGGGCTTGTGTTCGACCGTCCTGTCGCGCCCATCATCAACCACGCGGTGGAGAACGGGCTGCTTCTGATCAACGCGGGAGCGGACGTGATCCGTTTCGTGCCGCCCCTTGTCATCACGAAGGAGCATGTGGACGAAATGATTTCGATCCTGGCCCGTTGCCTGGAGGAAGAGGCGCCCCATAAGTGAAAGGACGATTTGGATGAAGCAAAGGATCATCGCGGTCGCGGCGCTGGTATGTATGACCGTCGCCGCGATTTGGGGAAGCAGGTTTGAGATGACCGGAGCGAGCGAAGAGCTCACCGGTCTATCTTTGTTTGAAAAAAAAGAAACCATCAATTTCTGGTATGCCGATGAACGCCTGACCGATTATGTCAACAATGCGGCGGTCGTTTTCGGGGAGCAAAGGGATGTGCATGTGCTTCCCCAGCTGGTGTCAGAGAGCGAGTATGTGGAGGCGGTCAATGACGCGACTTTGCACTCCGACCATGTGCCCGACGTCTACCTGATTAGTAATGACTCCTTGGAAAAAGCATACCTGGCAGGGCTTGCAAGCGAGGCCAAGGATCAGGCCGGGGTCCTGGATGACGCCCATTTCCCGCAAGCCGCCCTGTCCGCCGTGACCTATCAGGGCAAGCTTGTGGCTTATCCGCTGTATTATGATACCACCGCCCTGGTCTATAACCGCACCTACCTGGAAGAGTGGCTGCGCCAGCAGGCCCAGGCAGGCGAGGAGGAAGCCTGGGACGAGGACGCCGCCGACGGGGAAGACGCGGATATCCCTGTGGGGGAGGATGCGGACGGGGAACCCATGGAAGACGTGGAGGAGGCGGACCCGGAGGCGCAGGCGTTGGAGGAAGCCCGTATCGCGAAGCTTTTGGAAAGCGGCATTCCCCAGACGGTGGATGATATCCTGTATATCGGCGACACCTTCGACCTGCCGGAGGGGGTCGACGGCATCATGAAATGGGACGTGTCCGATATCTTTTATAATTATTGGATCGTCGGCAATTATATGGTCGTCGGCGGGGACGCGGGGGACGACGGCTCGAAGATGGATCTCCAAAACGGACAGATTGAAGAATGCCTGGAGGTTTATAAAGCCCTGAACCAGTTCTTTTCCATTGAATCGAAGACGGTGACGTATGAATCCGTGATCCAGGATTTCATGGATGGCAAGATCGTGTTCACCATCGCTTCCGCGGATGTGGCGGCAAGGCTTCGGGAGGCGAAGGCGGATGGAAGCCTTGCCTTTGAATATGGGATTACGACCATGCCGGACATGGGGGACCGTTTGGGCAGCCGTTCGGTGTCGGTGACAGGGGCGGTAGCGGTAAACGGCTATTCCGAGCATAAGGAGCTGGCCAACGCGTTCGCGGCTTTTTTGACCTGCGGCTACAGCAAGGACCTCTATGCCAGGACCGGCAGGCCGGCGGCGTACTTGGGCTCGGACGAGGGCGAGGGCCTGGAAGCGTTTCGTGAGGAGTATGCCTCCAGCATCCCCTTGCCTAAGATGATGGCGACCAGCAACCTCTGGATCCAGCTGGAAGTGCTGTTTTCCAAAGTCTGGAACGGCGGGGAGGTGTCAGAGCTGCTTGCGGAACTGGACGCGCAGATACAGTCGCAGCTAGGGGCCGTCAACTGACGAAAAAAACCGGTGGATGGAAGCCTGAAATGGCTGATCGTATGGATAAACGCCAGCAAATTGGACATGCTTAGAGTAATGGCAGTGGCTTTCCGCTTCCTTTGGAGGCGGAAAGCTATGGACGATTTGCAGAAAGGCGGGATTCCTATGATCGGCTTTTTTATTGCGCTGGCATCCGGCGCGTTGATGAGCATACAGGGCGTGTTCAACACTCAGGTCACGAAATCTTCCAGCATTTGGGCGGCGAACGCGTTTGTGCAGTTTACGGCCCTGCTTGTCTGTTTGGCGGCTTGGTACGTCACGGATCGAAGCAGCCTTGCCGCCGTTTTCCGGGTGGAACCGAAATATATGCTTTTGGGCGGCGCGATCGGGGCCCTCATCACTTATACGGTGATCCGGAGCATGGATGCCCTGGGGCCTGCCAAGGCGGTCCTGCTCATCGTCACATCCCAGCTCCTGGTAGCCTACCTGATCGAACTGTTCGGCCTGTTCGGCACACAGAAGCAGCCCTGGGAGTGGCGCAAAGCCCTTGGCATGGGCCTGGCGATCGTGGGCATCGTGCTGTTCAAGTGGTAGGGGAGCCTCCTGCGGCGCGGAGCGCCGCGCCAGAACCGATAGCCTGGCAGCCTGCCCCTGGCATATGGGGCGGGGCATCCGGCTGCCGGGGGGGCGTCTCTTTGGCGGGGAATGGACTTCCGGCAGGGAACGTCCTTTCCGCAAGAGAGCGGTTCCGGCTGGGGAATGCTTCCCTGGCAGGGACGCTTTTTGTGCCAGGGGATCTTGGGCGTTCCCTGCCGGGGCGGTTTATCATGATTCGCTTTGGGTAGCTAGAATGATGATTTGCCAAGGCGGCAGAATGATGATTTGTCCGGCCGGCCAGAGTTGACATCCCGACCGGATGACAGTATACTATAGCTATACATAAGCTGTGAAAACAAGCGGTAAAAGCGGCAAAGCGGTAAAAGCGGCAAACAACAAATGCCAGGTCCCAAGTCCCGTGGCTTTCTTTGTGTGGTCATGGGTTTGGACCGTTAAGATAAGGAGCGTACTGGAATGAGGAAAGCGAAGTTGGCGGTTTTATTCCCGGGAATCGGATATACCTGCGACAGGCCGTTGCTTTCCGGCAGCGCAAGGCTGGCGGCCGCATCCGGCTATGAGGTGGTGAAGGTTTCCTACGGGGGCTTTCCCGCAGGCATCTTGGGAGATGGGCGGAAGATGGAAGAAGCGTTCGACCTGGCCCTTAAGCAGACGGAGGAATCCCTTGCGGAAGTGGACTTTTCCGACAGGGAGGCGCTTTTTATCTCTAAGAGCATCGGCACCGCCGTCGCGGCGGCTTATGCCCGAAAGCATGGCTTAAAGGTGAGAAGCGTTTCTTTTACGCCGGTGGAGCAGACTTTCTTGTTCGCGCAGGGCGAGGGCATCCAGTTCCATGGCACGGCGGACCCCTGGGCGAAGGACACCGATAAGATCCGGGCGGGCTGCGCCAAGATTGGGCAAGAGCTCATCGTCATAAACGGGGCCAACCACTCCTTGGAGACCGGGGACGCGGAAACGGACCGCGTCATCCTGTCCCAGGTCATGGCGAAGGTGAAAGAGTTCCTTGGATACTCTTTCTGGGGATGGGAAACCGCGGATGTGCCTCCCATTCGCGAGGAATTTGAAGCGGTGAAGGACCCCCGGGCGCTTTATGACCTGTTATCCGGCCTTTGGTGCGCCGATACCTGCGCGCCCAGGATGCGCGCTTTATGGACCCCGGAAAACAAGACGTTGGGACAGTGTTCCATTACGGCGTTCTTGGCCCAGGACATTTTTGGCGGGGAAGTGTATGGGATTCTTCGCCCCGACGGGAATTACCATTGTTATAACGTGGTGGGGGACTGCGCGTTTGACCTGACCAGCGAGCAGTTCGGCGACGAAAGGCTGTGTTATGAGGGCAACCCGCTGCAACACAGGGAGACGCATTTTTCCAAAACAGAGAAGAAAGAGCGCTATGAGCGTTTGAAGGAAGACTTGGTTAGGAGGCTTGGCGCTGCCTGGGAACCGTAACAAGCGCCGCTTCCAGGCTTTGCGGCGGCGCGGATGTTTTGTCGGCTTATGCCGACGGAAAGGTGGTATTCATGAAATTAACATGGCATGGACATTCTTGCTTCGTGGTGGAATCGGGGGGCTATCGGATCGCCCTGGACCCTTATGAGGACGGAAAGGTGGACGGGCTTGCCCCGCTTCGCCTGGAAGCCGAAGAAGTGCTGTGCAGCCATGAGCACGGCGACCATAACGCACGGGCTTGCGTCACGCTTGCAGGGGGCGCTCGTTCTCCTTTTCGCGTGGAAACGATCGAGACCTACCATGACGATTGTAAGGGCAGTAAGCGTGGTAAAAACAAGATCCATATCCTGGATGACGGGACTTTTTGCATCGCCCATCTGGGGGACCTGGGCTGCGGCCTTGAACCGGACCAGGTAAAGCGGCTTTCCGGGCTGGACGCCCTCTTGATCCCGGTTGGCGGGTTCTTCACCATAGATGCCGCCCAGGCGAAGGACATCGTTTCCAAGCTGCGTCCCCGCGTCACCATCCCGATGCACTATCGCAGGGGAGCCATGGGCTTCGGCGTCCTGGGGACCCTGGAGGACTATACCTCCCTATGCGACGACGTGGTCGTCTACCCCGGCAACGAGCTTGAACTGACGAAAGGACTTGCGGTCCAGACCGCGGTCTTTACGCTATGACAGCCATTACGCAAGGCTTTGCGGCGGGGCGCTTTCGACAAGCGTCCCGCTTTGCCTGTCCCGCAGGGGCCGCAGGAAGTGGTCCGCAGGATTTGCAGGAAGTGGTCCGCAGGATCCGCGGAAAGGGTCCGCAAGATCCGCAAGAAAAAAGAAAAAAGTGATTGACGAACTACTTATTCTATGCTACACTTATCAAGTCAATCGATTTCGGTCTTTTTTTTATGCTTAAAAAACACTTGATCACATATCGCGCGGAGGTGGAAAGATGCGTACAAGAATCACATTGGCGTGCACGGAGTGCAAGCAGCGTAACTACAACACGACCAAGGATAAGAAGACTCATCCTGAGAGGATGGAGTTCAAGAAGTATTGCAAGTTTTGCAAGAGACACACGCTGCATAAGGAAACCAAATAATCATTCGTTCTATTGATAAGGAGTTAAGCTATGGGAGATTCCACAGAGAAGAAGACGTCCAAGGCTAAGGCGAAAAAGCCCAAAATGAGCTTCTGGAAAGGCGTTAAGGCTGAATTCAAGAAGGTTTCATGGCCGGACAGGGATGAAACGTTGAAGCAATCCGTTGCCGTTGTGGCAATTTCAATCGCGGTTGGAGTCATTATCGCCGTGTTGGACCTTTTGATCCAGTATGGCGTCAATTTCATAACGTCAATTTAGAGCGAGGTTGATTGTATGGCAGAGGCAAAATGGTATGTAGTCCATACTTATTCCGGTTACGAGAACAAGGTCAAAGCCAATATTGAGAAGACGATCGAGAACAACAAGCACCTTGCGGAGCAGATTTTGGAGGTACGGGTCCCCTTAGAGGACGTCGTGGAGGTCAAGAACGGCGTGAAGAGGACGGTCCAGAAGAAGCTGTTCCCGGGCTACGTCCTCATCAACATGGAGATGAACGACGATACCTGGTATGTCGTGCGTAACACCCGTGGCGTGACCGGCTTCGTAGGGCCCGGAAGCAAGCCCATTCCCCTTACGGACGCTGAAATGAAGCCCCTCGGCATCAAGAGCGAGAACATCACGGTGGATTTCGCGGAGGGAGACAGCATCGCCGTCGTCGCGGGCGTTTGGAAGGATACTGTAGGAATCGTCCAAAGGATGGATTACGGCAAGCAGACCGCGACCATCAACGTCGAGCTGTTCGGCAGGGAGACCCCTGTGGAGATCAGCTTCGCCGAGGTAAGGAAGCTTTGATGCGGAAGCGGTTTGAACGCAAGAACTGGTTATTTTCCCGCGCCAGCGGGCGAATATAGTCCGGGCAGCCCCCGGGCAAGGCAGCAGAAGGGATGCCCCATCTTTGATGGAGGCTCGTCCCAGTGGGAGCAGGATGCGGTCGTATCCTGCGCCGAATTACCACATTTAAGGAGGTGCCGCATATGGCAAAGAAAGTTACAGGTTATATCAAGTTACAGATTCCCGCCGGCAAGGCTACGCCGGCTCCACCAATCGGTCCCGCGCTTGGACAGCATGGCGTCAGCATCCCTGAATTTACGAAGCAGTTCAACGCCAGGACGGCCGACAAGGGCGACCTCGTGATCCCTGTAGTGATCACCGTTTACTCCGACAGGTCTTTCAGCTTCATCACCAAGACCCCGCCCGCTCCGGTACTGTTGAAGAAGGCATGCAACATCAAGACCGCCTCCAGCACTCCGAACAAGACCAAGGTAGCCACCATCTCCAAGGCGAAGGTCCAGGAGATCGCGGAACTGAAGATGCCGGACTTGAACGCGGCAAGCTTGGAAGCAGCCATGAGCATGATCGCCGGAACGGCCAGAAGCATGGGCATTGTTGTCGAAGACTGATTTTAAAGAATAATTGGGAGACAATTTCAGATTGTCGTTAGAACCTAGGAGGTAAAGAGATGAAACATGGTAAGAAATATGTTGAGGCGGCCAAGTTAGTTGACCGTACCGTTCAGTATGAGCCTGAAGACGCTATTGCCCTGGTAAAGAAGACTGCGATCGCCAAATTTGACGAGACCATAGAGGCCCACATCAGGACCGGTTGTGACGGACGTCACGCCGAGCAGCAGATCCGTGGAGCCGTCGTCCTTCCGAACGGAACCGGTAAGACCGTCAGGGTCCTGGTGTTCGCGAAAGGGACCAAGCTTGACGAAGCGCTTGCGGCAGGCGCGGACTTCGTGGGCGGCGAGGAGCTGATCCCGAAGATCCAGCATGAGGGCTGGCTTGAGTTTGATAAAGTGATCGCGACCCCCGATATGATGGGCGTCGTCGGACGTCTTGGTAAGATCCTTGGACCTAAGGGCTTGATGCCGAACCCTAAGGCAGGCACCGTGACCATGGATGTGGCCAAGGGCATCAAGGATATCAAAGCCGGTAAGATCGAGTACAGGCTTGACAAGACCAACATCGTGCATGTTCCCCTTGGAAAGGCTTCTTTCACGGACGAAGCCCTGATGGAGAACTTCAACGCCCTGATGGACGCCATCGTCAAGGCAAGGCCCAGCGCGGTGAAAGGCCAGTATTTAAGGAGCATCACGCTGACCAGCACCATGGGTCCCGGCGTCAAGGTGAACGTGACAAAATTCTAAAAATATTGCATAAGGGGTTGACATTTGCCAGCCCCTTATGTTATGCTTTCCATGCCGAAGACAGTAGGTGCGGGGACGTAAGCCCCAGCGTAAATCCTACCGAGGAGATGAGTTACCCTAGAAGCGTTAATCTCTCTGTATCTTCAGAGGGATTTTTTTATAGGTCAGAACTCCTTTCGGCCCAAATTCTAATAAGGAGGTAGAAAGATGGCAAAGATCGAATTGAAGAAGCCTGTGGTTGAGGAAATCTCCGCCGGTATCAAAGATGCCCAGTCCGTCGTCCTGGTAGACTACCGTGGATTGACCGTGGAGCAGGATACCCAGCTGCGCAAGAGCCTGCGCGAGGCGGGAGTCAGCTACAAGGTGTACAAGAACACCATGATGAACTTTGCGTTCAAGGGCACCGCATTCGAAGCATTGTCGCCTTATCTGGCTGGTCCCAGCTCCATGGCGTATTCTGCGACGGACGCGACCGCTCCGGCAAGGCTCCTTTCCGAATTCGCCAAGAAGAATCCCGCTTTGGAGATCAAGGCCGGCGTTGTGGAAGGAACCGTATATGACGCGGCAGGCATGGCGAAGATCGCCGAGATCCCTTCCAGGGAAGTCCTGCTTGGCAGGCTGTTCGGCAGCATGCAGTCCCCGATCGCCAATCTGGCGCGTGTATTGAACCAGGTAGCCGAGAAGAACGGCGCCCCGGCAGAAGCGCCCGCAGAGGCTTAATGAAACTTAGGTTGATCGACCGATCACCAACACAAATCAGAAAATGGAGGAAATGAAAATGGCTAAATTGACCACCCAGGAATTTATCGATGCGATTAAAGAGTTATCCGTATTAGAGCTGAACGAGCTGGTAAAGGCTTGCGAAGCCGAGTTTGGCGTATCCGCCGCTGCGGGCGTCGTCGTTGCGGCTGCAGGCCCTGTTGAGGAAGTGGAAGAGCAGACCGAGTTCAACGTAGAGCTGACCGAGATCGGCGCTGAGAAGGTTAAGGTTATCAAGGTCGTGCGTGAAGTGACCAGCCTTGGCCTGAAGGAAGCTAAGGACCTTGTTGACAACGCTCCCAAGAACGTTAAGGAAGCTGTTTCCAAGGAAGAGGCCGAGGAGATCAAGAAGAAACTGGAAGCGGTTGGCGCCAAGGTTACTTTGAAATAATCCATTCGTGGTTTTTCCCGGATAGGCGAAGCATAGGAAGAGGTCGGAACTACACAGGGTTCCGGCCTCTTTTCGTCATGAGGAATGGCCATGAAATTTCCAATTTTTTGCTTGACTGCTTTTGGAATTTGTGGTAGTATGGATAGTGCACTATTGTGTAAAGGTATGCCATTTAGCCGAAATACCGATGCAAGTAGACGAAAAAGGAAGAACGGGGTGAAGCGTCGATGGAAAAAAACAGAATACGTCCTGTTGCGAACAGCAAGCATATACGTATGAGTTATTCGAGACAAAAAGAAGTGTTAGAGATGCCCAACCTGATCGAAGTCCAAAAGGACTCTTATCAGTGGTTTCTGGATGAAGGCTTGAAGGAGGCTTTTGATGACATCTCTCCTATAGCGGATTACAGCGGTTCTTTGAGTTTGGATTTTATTGGCTTTGAACTCTGTAAGGATGAGCGTAAGTATTCGATTGAAGAATGTAAAGAGAGAGATGCTACTTATGCCGCCCCCCTGAAAGTAAAGGTGCGCCTATATAATAAGGAAAAAGAGGAGATCAGCGTGCATGAGATCTTCATGGGCGACCTGCCCCTGATGACCGATACGGGCACTTTCGTGATCAACGGCGCTGAGCGTGTCATCGTCAGCCAGCTGGTCCGTTCTCCCGGGATATACTATGCGATCGGACATGATAAGATTGGCAAGAAGCTTTTCTCCTGCACCGTCATTCCGAACCGCGGCGCGTGGCTGGAGTATGAGACGGATTCCAATGATGTTTTTTATGTCCGTGTGGACCGGACAAGGAAGGTCCCTATCACGGTGCTGATCCGTGCCCTTGGCATTGGCACGAACGATGAAATCCGTGCCCTGTTCGGCGATGAGCCGAAGATTGAGGCAAGCTTTACCAAGGATACGGCGGAGAACTACCAGGAGGGCCTGCTGGAACTGTATAAGAAGATCCGTCCCGGAGAGCCTTTGAGCGTAGAGAGCGCGGAGAGCCTGATCAACGGCATGTTCTTCGACCCGCGCAGGTATGACTTGGCGAAGGTCGGCAGATATAAGTTCAATAAGAAGCTATCTTTGAAGCTGCGTATCAAGGGCCATGTGCTTGCGGCGGATGTGATGAATCCCGAAACGGGCGAGATCATGGCCACGGCAGGGACGAAAGTGACCCCTGAGATGGCGGATGACATCCAGAACGCGGCGGTTCCGTTCGTCTATATCCAGACGGAGGAAAAGGTGGTCAAGGTGCTGTCCAACATGATGGTCAACCTGACCAGCTTCGTGGACTGCAACCCCAGGGATTTCGGCATCCATGAAAGGGTTTATTATCCACTGCTGCGCCAGATTTTGGATGAGTTCGGCGATGACGGCGAGAAGCTTGCGGAAGCGATCAAGCGCAACGTCTATGAACTGGTCCCGAAGCACATTACCAAAGAGGACATCCTGGCATCCATTAACTATAATATGCACCTGGAATACGGCCTGGGCAACGATGACGACATCGACCACCTGGGCAACAGGCGTATCCGTGCCGTGGGCGAGCTGCTGCAGAACCAGTACCGCATCGGCCTGTCCAGGATGGAGAGGGTGGTCCGCGAGCGTATGACCACGCATGATGCGGAGGATATTTCCCCGCAGTCCCTGATCAACATTAAGCCGGTGACGGCGGCGGTGAAAGAGTTCTTCGGCTCCTCCCAGCTGTCCCAGTTCATGGACCAGAACAATCCCTTGGGCGAGTTGACGCACAAGAGGCGTTTGTCCGCGTTGGGCCCTGGCGGCTTGTCCAGGGACCGTGCAGGGTTTGAGGTTCGAGACGTACATTATTCCCACTATGGCAGGATGTGCCCCATTGAGACGCCTGAGGGTCCGAACATCGGCCTGATCAACTCCCTGGCCAGCTACGCCAGGATCAATGAATATGGCTTCGTGGAGGCGCCTTACCGCAAGGTGGACAAATCCGATCCCAGGAATCCCAGGGTTACGGATGAAGTGGTCTATATGACTGCTGATGAAGAAGACAATTACCATGTGGCGCAGGCCAGCGAGGTCCTGGACGCGGAAGGGCATTTCGTCCGTAATTCCGTTTCCGGTCGGTATCGGGATGAGACGCAGGAATATCCGAAGTCGATGTTCGACTACATGGACGTGTCCCCGAAGATGGTGTTCTCCGTGGCTACGGCCCTGATCCCTTTTTTGGAGAATGACGACGCGAACCGTGCCTTGATGGGTTCCAACATGCAGCGTCAGGCCGTTCCCCTTTTGATGACGGAAGCCCCGGTGGTAGGCACCGGCATGGAGGTCAAAGCGGCCGTCGACTCCGGCGTGTGCGTGATCGCGAAGAAAGCCGGAACGGTGACTTATGTGTCCGCCGACACCATCCGGGTGACCTATGACGATGGGGAAAAGGAAGAATTCCACCTGACCAAGTTTGCGAGAAGCAACCAGTCCAACTGCTACAACCAGAAGCCGATCGTGTTCAAGGGCGACCATGTGGCAGAGGGGCAGGTGATCGCGGATGGCCCGTCCACGGACGAAGGCGAGCTTGCCTTGGGCAAGAACCCGTTAATCGGCTTCATGACCTGGGAAGGATATAACTATGAGGATGCCGTCCTGCTTAGCGAAAGGCTGGTCATGGACGATGTCTATACCTCCGTCCATATCGAAGAGTATGAGGCGGAAGCCCGTGATACGAAGCTAGGGCCGGAAGAGATCACCAGGGACGTGCCCGGCGTGGGCGACGATGCCCTGAAAGACCTGGATGACAGAGGAATCATCCGCATCGGCGCGGAAGTGCGCGCGGGCGACATCTTGGTCGGTAAAGTGACTCCCAAGGGAGAGACCGAGCTGACCGCGGAGGAGAGGCTGCTTCGGGCCATCTTCGGTGAGAAGGCGAGGGAGGTGCGTGACACATCCTTGAAGGTCCCTCATGGCGAGTACGGCATCGTGGTGGACGCGAAAGTGTTCACCAGGGAAAATTGCGATGAATTATCCCCTGGCGTGAACCAGGCGGTCCGGATTTATATTGCACAGAAGAGGAAGATTTCCGTAGGCGACAAGATGGCAGGCCGCCACGGCAACAAGGGCGTGGTTTCCCGTGTCCTGCCGGTGGAGGATATGCCTTATCTGCCGAACGGGCGTCCTTTGGACATCGTGTTGAACCCCTTAGGCGTGCCTTCCCGTATGAATATCGGGCAGGTTTTGGAGATCCACTTGTCCTTGGCCGCGAAAGCCTTAGGCTTCAACGTGGCGACGCCTGTGTTCGACGGCGCTAATGAGACGGACATCATGGACACCCTGGATTTGGCGAATGATTATGTGAACCTGGAATGGGAGGAGTTCGAGGCTAAGCATAAGGAAGAGCTGCTGCCGGAGGTCATGGACTACCTGTACCAGAACCGCGACCATCGTACCGTGTGGAAAGGGGTCCCGATTTCCAGGGACGGCAGGGTCCGCCTGCGTGATGGGCGTACCGGCGAGTATTTTGACAGCCCGGTCACGATCGGGCATATGCACTACCTGAAGCTGCACCACCTGGTGGACGATAAGATCCATGCCCGTTCCACCGGCCCGTATTCCCTGGTGACGCAGCAGCCGTTGGGCGGTAAAGCGCAGTTCGGCGGCCAGCGTTTCGGTGAGATGGAGGTGTGGGCCCTGGAGGCTTACGGCGCATCTTACACGCTGCAGGAGATCCTGACGGTGAAGTCCGATGACGTGGTAGGCCGTGTCAAGACCTATGAGGCCATCATCAAGGGCGACAATATCCCGGAACCCGGCATACCGGAATCTTTCAAGGTGCTGTTAAAAGAGCTGCAGGCGCTTGGCTTGGATGTGGTTATGCTGAACAACGGAGAAGAAGTGGAGCTTAAGGAAAACATCGACTACGGTGAGAGCGATTATCGTTTTGAATTGGACGACGACCGGAAGTATGATGATTACGACAATGAGTCCCTGGGAGAAATGGGTTATCAGAAGCAGGAGTTCGACGAGGAAAGCGGCGAGCTGGTCAATGCGGATGACGACGATTTCGAAGATTATGACGACAGCGACGAAGATTTCGACGATGCCTATGAAGGCGAAGGCGACGATGACGAAGAATTCTAATGGAAAGTAGAATGAAAGGGAGTGCCGTAGATGTCAGAGACAAAAACTGAGACAAATCAGCAGATGACGTTTGATTCCATCAAGATTGGATTAGCTTCACCGGACAAAATCCGTGAATGGTCCCATGGAGAGGTCTTGAAGCCGGAGACCATCAATTACAGGACCTTGAAGCCGGAAAGGGACGGTCTGTATTGCGAAAGGATTTTTGGACCCAGCAAGGACTGGGAGTGTCATTGCGGTAAATATAAGAAGATCAGGTATAAGGGCGTGGTCTGCGACCGGTGTGGCGTGGAAGTCACCAAGGCCAGCGTCCGCAGGGAGCGTATGGGCCACATTGAATTGGCGGCCCCGGTTTCCCATATTTGGTATTTTAAAGGAATCCCCAGCCGGATGGGGCTGATTTTGGACCTGTCCCCCAGGGTGCTGGAGAAAGTGTTGTATTTCGCGTCTTACATCGTGTTGGATCCAGGCGAGAGCAACCTGGAATACAAGCAGATCCTTTCAGAGCGGGAATATCAGGAAGCCAGGGAGACCTGGGGCAACAAGTTCCGTGTCGGAATGGGCGCGGAAGCGATCAAGGAATTGTTGGTGGCCATCGACCTGGAGAAGGAATCCGAAGAACTGAAGGCAGGGCTGCGCGATTCCTCCGGGCAGAAGCGCGCCCGCATCATCAAGAGGCTGGAAGTGGTGGAGGCATTCCACGAATCCGGCAACCGTCCTGAGTGGATGGTCATGGACGTGATCCCCGTGATCCCTCCTGACCTGCGCCCCATGGTGCAGTTGGACGGCGGACGTTTCGCGACGTCTGACTTAAATGACCTGTACCGCAGGATCATCAACAGGAATAATCGGTTGAAGAGGCTCTTAGAGCTCGGCGCGCCGGACATCATCGTGCGCAACGAGAAGAGGATGCTTCAGGAAGCCGTGGACGCGCTGATCGATAACGGCAGGAGGGGACGTCCTGTGACGGGTCCCGGCAACAGGGCTTTAAAATCCTTGTCCGATATGTTGAAAGGAAAATCCGGACGTTTCCGTCAGAACCTGTTGGGAAAACGTGTGGACTATTCCGGACGTTCCGTCATCGTGGTCGGCCCGGAGCTTAAGATTTACCAGTGCGGCCTGCCGAAAGAGATGGCGATCGAGCTGTTCAAGCCTTTCGTGATGAAGGAACTGGTGGCCAAGGGCATCAGCCAGAACATCAAGAATGCCAAGAAGCTGGTGGAGAGGCTGGATACCCAGGTATGGGATGTGTTGGAAGAGGTGATCAGGGAGCACCCTGTCATGCTGAACCGCGCCCCTACCCTGCATAGGCTGGGCATTCAGGCGTTTGAGCCGATCCTGGTAGAGGGCAAGGCGATCAAGCTGCATCCCTTAGTCTGTACCGCGTTCAATGCGGATTTCGACGGAGACCAGATGGCAGTACACCTTCCCTTGTCCGTGGAAGCCCAGGCGGAATGCCGTTTCCTGCTGCTGTCCCCGAATAACCTTTTGAAGCCGTCTGACGGCGGTCCTGTGGCGGTTCCGTCCCAGGATATGGTATTGGGCATTTATTACCTGACCCAGGAGCGTCCCGGTTCCCTGGGGGAGGGCAAGCATTTTAAGAGCGTGAACGAGGCGATCCTCGCTTATGAAAACCAGGCATGCACCCTGCATTCCAGGATCGTGGTGCGCGTGGAGAAGAGGAATGCCGACGGCGAGCTGGTATCCGGCAATGTGGAATCTACCCTGGGGCGCTTCCTGTTCAATGAGATCCTGCCTCAGGACCTGGGCATCGTGGACAGGAGCGATCCCGCGAACTTCTTAAAGCTGGAAGTGGACTTCCATGTGGACCGGAAAGAATTGAAGAAAATCCTGGAAAGGGTCATCAATACCCATGGCGCTTCCAAGACCGCTGAGGTGTTGGACGATGTGAAAGCCATCGGCTATAAGTATTCCACCAAGGCGGCCATGAGCGTGTCCATTTCCGACATGACCGTGCCGGCGCGCAAGCCCGAAATGCTGGCGGCCGCGCAGGCTACCGTGGACAGGATCGCCGCGAACTATCGCCGCGGACTGATCACGGAAGAAGAAAGATACCGTGCCGTGGTGGAAACCTGGAACGAGACGGATAAGGAGTTGACGGACGTCCTGCTGGCAGGCTTGGATAAGTACAACAACCTGTTCATGATGGCGGACTCCGGCGCACGTGGTTCCAACCAGCAGATCAAGCAGCTTGCAGGCATGCGCGGACTGATGGCGGATACGACGGGACGTACCATCGAGCTGCCGATCAAGTCCAACTTCCGTGAGGGCCTGGACGTGCTGGAATACTTCATGTCTGCGCACGGCGCCCGGAAAGGCTTGTCCGATACCGCGCTTCGTACCGCTGACTCTGGATACCTGACCAGGCGAATGGTCGATGTATCCCAGGAGCTGATCATCCGTGAGGTGGACTGCTGTGAAGGCAGGGCGGACATCCCCGGCATGACCGTACGGGCGTTCATGGACGGCAAGGAGACGGTGGAAAGCCTGAAAGACCGTATCACGGGCAGGGTGACTTGTGACGACATCTATGATGTCAACGGCAACGTCATCGTGAAGAAGAACCATATGATCACCCCTAGCCGCGCCGCGAAGATCTTAAGCGTGGGCGTGGATGAAAAGGGCGGTCCTGTGGAATCCTTGAAGATCCGTACCATTTTGACCTGCCGTTCCCAGAACGGCATTTGCTCCAAGTGCTATGGCGCGAACATGGCGACCGGCGAGGCGGTGCAGGTAGGCGAGGCGGTAGGCATCATCGCCGCCCAGTCCATCGGCGAGCCTGGTACCCAGCTTACCATGCGTACCTTCCATACCGGCGGCGTGGCAGGCGACGATATCACCCAGGGTCTTCCTCGTGTAGAAGAGTTGTTCGAAGCCAGGAAGCCGAAAGGACTTGCGATCATTGCGGAATTTGCTGGCAAGGTGGAGATCCGTGATACCAAGAAGAAGCGCGAGGTCATCATCAGCAATGAGGAAACGGGGGATACGAAGGCGTATTTGATCCCTTATGGTTCCAGGATCAAGGTAGTGGACGGACAGGAGCTGGAGGCCGGAGACGAGTTGACGGAGGGCAGCGTGAATCCTCACGACCTGCTGAAGATCAAGGGCATCCGCGCCGTGCAGGATTATATGCTCCGCGAGGTGCAGAGGGTATATCGCCTGCAAGGCGTTGACATCGCGGATAAGCACATTGAGGTGATCGTTCGCCAGATGCTGAAAAAGGTTCGGATCGAGAAGAACGGGGATTCCGAATTCTTGCCTGGCACTCTGGTGGATGTGTTGAAATATGAAGATATGAATGAAGAGCTGATCGCTGCCGGCAAGGAGCCTGCGGAAGGCAAGCAGGTCATGCTGGGCATCACGAAGGCCGCCCTGGCGACGGATTCCTTCCTGTCGGCCGCATCTTTCCAGGAGACCACCAAGGTCTTGACGGAAGCGGCGATCAAGGGCAAGATCGATCCGCTGATCGGCTTGAAGGAGAACGTCATCATCGGTAAGCCCATCCCTGCCGGCACCGGCATGGATCGTTACCGGAATACGAAGCTGAGCACCGAGACGGAGGTCGTATCCTTTGATGAATACGATGAGTCAGAAGGACTGGAGTACGACGAGGCGGAAAAGGATGCTGAGGAGGCACAGGCCGAAGAGGCAGAAGTTAGCGAAGAAGGCCTGGAGGAAGCCGATGTGGCAGACCAGGACGGCATAGCGGACGATGTCGACGTGGAGGATGCGGACGAGGAAGAAGGCGAAGCTGACGCAGACGACGAAGATGCGGACGACGTAACGGAAGATTCCGATGCCGACGTGGACGACCTGGCAGAAGAGGCGGACGAAGAGGACGCCGAAGGTCCTGCCGAAGAAGAGGAATGGGAGGACGAGGCTGACGAAGCGGAAGCCGAAGAGGAGCCCATCCAGGAGGACGCCGCAGAGGAAAGCGAGGAGGAAGCCGTGCTGGACGCTGCCTTGAAAGGGGAAGACTAAAGAAGGGACCAGCCTTAGATAATAAGCCTAAGAAGTGAAGAATAAAAGGATGAAAAGAAAGGGAATTGCAGCCGCAAGGCTTGCAATTCCCTTTTTGCTTGCAATTCCCTTTTTTGCTTGCAATTCCCTTTTTGCTGGCAATTCCTTTTTTGCCATTTTTACTTGTTACGCCCTTATTGGAACACAGGCAGCGTGGAATGATATTCAAAGTCCTGGATGTTGGATACTTTCCAGGAGGTGATGCGATAGAAGGGATCCTCCTCTTCCTGGGGATAAAGGAAGCCTACTTCTACTTCCAACTGCTGTGTGTCAGAAATCGGGACGGCGAACCTGCTTTTCAAGTCTTCCACGGCGGCAAAATAGCCAGCTTCCGAAGAGCTTGCCAGATAAGCCTCCCTGCATTGGCGGTCCAGCTCGGCGATCTGTGCCTCCGCCTGGTTGCAGGCGTTATAATAGCTGGTCGTCCGGTCCATGATCTTCCGGTTCAGCTTCCAGTCGGCATTGGCGCTTACCAGGGATAGGGTGGCAAAGGAAATCAGGCACAGGATGACGAAAATCAGCAGGATGGAGGAGGAACCGACATTCGCGCCCATGCGGATCCGGTTTTTCTTGCCGGAACCGTCGCCGGCATGTTTGTCCTCTGGGTGGAAGCTGCTCATTGCACATCCCTCCTTTCCGCAAGATGGTGGTCCAAGTGAAGGGAGTAAATGGCCTCTTCGTCCGCTATGCCGGAAATGGAGATGTCGGCGCTGGTCAAGCCGCTTCCCTGAGAATATCCGAGGTCAGTGACCTTTGCTGTATAGGAAGCGTCTTTCAAGCCGCAGGGCTGCCATTCCCCGTCCCAGTAGAGGACCAGTTCCCCATCCTGCAGCGTCCCTTCCGGGAAGAGGGCGTGGAGGGCGTCCATATCGCCCTCGGAGCCTAAGAAGCCCTCCGCCAGGTTCTGGGCGATGTTCACGGCATGGCTTTCGTTGATGGTCTGCGCGCCCATGGTATGGGCCCTGACGAACAGGCGGATGCACACGGTGCTCGCCATGGAGAAAAATAAGATGGATATGATCAGTTCCATCAGGAAAAGGCTGGATTTTGAGTGTTTCATAAAGTAGCATCCTCCGGAAGTCGTGGAAGAAATATCAGTTCTTAGCGGCATCTGGGCGACAGGAAAAGCGTCTTCGCCTCCCCCTCCGCCGTCGTAAGGTCCAGGCGGTATACGGAACCGGAGACTTCTTCCATTTTCAGGTCCTCCAGTTCCATGACTGGCTGTCCGGCGGCTAAAAGGCTGCCGCCTAAGTCTGCGCCCTTGCGCATGAACAGCTCTCTGAGCTGCCCCTCGTATAGATATAGGTAGGTGCAATATTCCACATCATCAATCCGCTGGCTAAGGGTGAAGGCATCCGTCCCCTCCAGGCTTTCGATGGAAACCCCTTCAGCGACATCGCCCTGCCGCAGCTTTTCCGTGATGTAGGCGGTCGCCGTGCGGGAATCAAAGTTGCTGCTCATATCGTTTACCGTATTCTGGTAAACGTTGGCGCCCACGATGACGAGCATGAGGGCGGAGAAAGCGAAGATGCCGAACAAGGCGAGCACGAATAAGACATCTACAATGTGGCGTTCCTGTGTTTTCATAACGATCTCCATTCCGAAGCGTTCTATGGCTTAAATCCGGCGTTGCCCTAACGATTGAGGCCGCCCATGATCGGGTTGCCCGTCCTGCGCCTGACGACGACGTCCGGCAGGAGGTTGGAGCCGAATACCTGGTAGTCGATGAAGAAGACGTCCTTGTCGTAAATCAACCCATAATGCTCTTCCAGATAAGCCAGGTCAGGGGGATAAGCGCCTTCTACCGCATAACATTGGGAAATGCTGCGTGAAAGCGCCGTCTCCAGGCTTTCCTGCTGCTTGGCAAGGGTCGTCTCGCTGACGGTGCCCACACCCCGCAGGAAGAAGCCAAACAAGAGGAGGAAGGCAAGCACGGGGAGAAAAGTCATGATCCGCCTCCCCGGATGCGGCTTGTTCTGTTCAAAACGATTCATAAAAGCCTCCAATTCACAGCTGAATGTTCCTGCATCCAAGCCTGTGTTTAACCGATGCTTGCCATGATTCCCATAAGGGGAAGGATGACGGATAACAGGATCATGCCTACGATGAGGGAAAGGAGGATGACCAGCGTGGGCTCCAGGATGGATAAGATGGACTGGATCTTCTGGTCGGTCTCTTTTTCATAGTTGTCCGCGATCTTGCCCATGACCGTGTCGATGTTGCCGCTGCGGAAGCCTACCGCGACCATCCTGGAATACAGGTTGGAAAAGATGCTGGCATGGGTCAGCGCGTCGGAAAGGGTTTCCCCTTCCTGGATCGACTTACGGCACTGCTCGATCTTGGCACGCATCTTCTCATGGTCCACAAGGAGGCTTACCATGTCCAGGCTGGCGAATGTGTCCATGCCGCTGCCCAGGGCCATGGCCATGCCGCTTGCGAACCTCTGGCAGGCCAGCTTCTCATAGAAGCCCCTGGTCAGGGGGAAAGATGCGAGCAGCTTCGCGGTTTTACGCTTCCCGACGCTTGTCTTGGTAGCGAACAGGTATCCCGCGGCGATCAGCACCAGCAACAAGATCAATACCAGGGAATATCGGTTGATGGAATTGCCGATGGATAGCAGCGTGCCCGCAAAGCCCGTCATCTCGCTGCCCAGTTCCTGGAACACCTGGTTGAAGATCGGCAGCACGCGGCTAATCAGGACGAAGATGACGACCAACATCATGATGATCATGATAAAAGGATAGGTCACGGCGCTCTTGATGTTGTCGGCGATCATCTCTTCCTTTTCATAATAATCCGCCAGGGACTGCATGCAATTATCCAGGTTGCCGGATTCTTCCCCCAGCGCGATCATGTTCAGCACATAATCCGGGAAAAGCCCGGTCGAGGCGACCGCGTCATGGAACGATTCCCCTTGCCTGCAGACCTCCAGGATCTTGCCGATGACTTCCTTGCCGCCGGCGGCTTTGGTATCCTTAAGCAGGATGTTCATGCCCTCCTCCGGCGCGATGCCGGCCCGAAACAGCATGGCGGTCTGTCCGCAAAAGGAAGCGATTTCAGCGTTGTTCAACAGTTTTTCTTTTTTCATAGATTCTCCATTCTGAAGCTTTTCGTAGCAGGCGCTTCCTAATATTCATAGCTGACGCTATAGTTCGTGCCGTCGCCGATGTACTTTTTCAGGTCCTTCTCGGATGTGTTGGAGGCGAAAGTGGGATCCATCAGCTTCCAGCCGGTGCCGTCGAATTCCACGATCCCATTCACCCAGCCGATGTCGGTGATGTAGGTGCTGATCCAGGCGTGGTACGCGTCGCCCGCGTATCCCACTTCCAGCTTGGTGGGGATCTTTTGGCTGCGCAGCATGGTGGCCATGACCGAAGCGTAGTCCAGGCAGATCCCCTTCCCGGTATCCAGCGTCGAATCCACGTCGCTTAAGTAGCCGCTTGGCGGATTCTCGGACTTGACATAATCATAGGAAATGTTGCTGATCACGTAATTATATACGCTGGAGACCACGTCCAGGTCATTGTTGGCGGTTTCCGCCAGTTCGACGCCTTTCGACACCGTCTTGGAAGAGGCGGAATAGTTCACATATTGGCTGGGGACCAGGAACGGCTGGAATTCATCCGCAAGCGAGACGTTCACTTCCACGGCCATGGCGGTGCTGTAACTGGTTCCCGCCACATTTTCATATACGCCGATCTTGTAGCTGCCGTTCCCTGCGGTAAAGGGGAAGGCGGCGTATTGGTCGCTGGTCAGGTCATATTTATATTGCACATTGTTGGGCCCGATGATCATGAGCTTCACCTTGGGGTTGCTGCCGTAATACCTTGCCATGCAGTAACCGCTTGAGCTATTGGACACATCCACCGCGGCGACGTCATTGGAATAATTCTCCGTGCCGGGCGCGGTTTGCGCCGGGACATAAGCCGTGTTGTCCCGCGTGCCGGGCGTGGCGGCCAGCACCTCCTTGGATGGGCTTGCCGGTATGGGTTCCTCCTTCACGGTAGTGGCAGGGGGGACGGGATCGGATGTGTGTTCCGTGGATTGGGGCGAGGAGCCGCAGGAAGATAAGCCCATGGCGAGCATGGCCGCCAGTACCGTAAGGCATCCTTTTGTCAAATAACGCTTTTGCAAGAAAACACCTCCAATACAGATTCTCTGTAGCATTGCCTGCAATAGTCGGACCGCTCCCTAAGGGAGTCGCCCACAACCATTACAGCCTGGGCGGGATACGCCCGTATTTCTTCTATATTATAATGTATCTGGAGCAAAAAGGAAAGAAGAAGAATCAAAAAAATAAATAAAAATAGGATTAAGTCATGGCGCTGTGAATTAAAGTCTTTTCTTTTGGCGGAAAATGGGTTATACTGTTACAAATGGTTGGGCGCGCGCCGCCCGGGAATGGAGGAAGACATGAGAGTATTTGTAACAGGAGTCAGGGGGCAGCTTGGATATGACGTCATGGGCGAGCTTGCGAAGCGCGGCATCGAGGCGGTCGGCGTGGACATCCAGGAAATGGACATCACGGACCCGGAAAGCGTGGACCGCGTGATCAAGGAAGCGGCGCCGGACGCCGTCATCCATTGCGCCGCCTATACCGCCGTGGATGCGGCGCAGGACAATGAGGAGCTTTGCCGCAAAGTCAACGTGTTCGGGACGGCCAATATCGCCAAAGTCTGCAAGGAACTTGGCATCAAGATGATGTATATCAGCACGGATTATGTCTTCAACGGCGAAGGGGAGCGCCCCTGGGAGCCGGATGATGAGCGCCATCCTTTGAGCGTATACGGGCAGACCAAGTACGAAGGGGAGCTGGAGGTGACGAAGCGCCTGGAGAATTACTTCATCGTGCGCATCGCCTGGGTCTTTGGCGTCAATGGCAAGAACTTCGTCCGCACCATGCTGAACCTGGCGAAGACCCATGACACCATCACCGTGGTCAATGACCAGTATGGGTCCCCGACTTATACCTATGACCTGGCGCGCCTGCTGGTCGACATGATCTTAACGGACAAATACGGCATTTACCATGCCACCAATGAGGGCATCTGCACCTGGTATGAGTTCGCCTGCGAGATCTTCCGCCAGGCAGGGGCCAAGGTGGACGTGGTCCCGGTATCCTCCGCCCAATACGCCGCCAAGGCGCACCGCCCGACCAACAGCCGCATGAGCAAGGATAAGCTGGATGCGAACGGGTTCCAACGCCTTCCCGCATGGCAGGATGCGTTGGGGCGCTACCTGAAGGAGATCCTTTAAATAGCCGCGCATTTTGCTTGATTTTTTTAAAAAACCTATTGACAACGCTTTCTTGAACACGTATACTAATTAAGCGTGTCGGTTCATGCGCTTTCTTTGGATGCCCTGAACCGGTACCGCCATACGGTTCGGGAAAGCGTCGTTTTGTCATTCCCTTTGTCACCAGGAGGGAGGCGTCCCGCTTTCTTTGAATAATATGGTAGAAAACATCAATACTACTTTTCAGAAAGAGGTGAAACAGAATGCCAACATTTAACCAGTTAGTGAGAAAGGGCCGTCAGTCCACCACGAAGAAGTCCACAGCTCCCGCGCTGCAGAAGGGTTACAATTCCCTGCACAAGAAAGCTACGAACACTTCTTCTCCCCAGAAGAGGGGCGTGTGCACCACGGTGAAGACGGACACCCCGAAGAAGCCTAACTCCGCACTGAGGAAGATCGCCAGGGTGCGCCTTTCCAACGGGATTGAAGTGACGAGCTACATCCCCGGCGAGGGCCACAACCTGCAGGAGCACAGCGTAGTGCTGATCAGGGGCGGAAGAGTTAAGGATATGCCTGGTGTAAGGTATCACATCATTCGTGGTACCCTTGATACCGCAGGCGTTGCTAACAGAAGGCAGGCACGTTCCAAATACGGTGCCAAGAGGCCTAAGGCTGCCAAGAAGTAAGCAGGCAGAAGCGTACCACTAAACGAACTAAGAGAAGTGTTGGAATTCTGTAAGACAGATAGATCCGCACGAACACTTGGGGAAACACATGTGAGTACCGATGAATTATTGCATAGCCTAACAGGCTCATGATAAGGAGGGAAGAACCGTGCCACGTAAAGGACATATTCAAAAAAGAGATGTATTGGCAGACCCTTTGTACAACAGCAAGCTGGTGACGAAGCTGGTGAACACTGTCATGCTCGACGGGAAGAAGGGTGTTGCCCAGAAGATTGTTTACGGCGCATTTGAAAAAGTGGAAGCCAAGTCCGGCAAACCCGCTTTGGAGGTGTTTGAACAGGCGATGAACAACATCATGCCTGTCCTGGAAGTAAAGGCAAGGCGTATCGGAGGCGCGACCTACCAGGTGCCGATCGAGGTAAGGGCGGACCGCCGCCAGGCCTTGGGGCTGCGCTGGTTAGTCACTTTCTCCCGTAAGAGGGGCGAGAAGACCATGATTGACAAGCTTGCCAATGAAATCCTCGACGCGTCCAACAATACCGGTTCCGCGGTCAAGAGGAAAGAAGATATGCACAAGATGGCAGAAGCCAACAAGGCTTTTGCGCACTACAGATTCTAGTGCAGTTGTTTAGGAGGAGAAAACCTTGGCTGGAAGAGAATATCCGTTAGAGAGAACCAGGAACATCGGTATCATGGCTCATATCGACGCGGGCAAGACCACGTTGACGGAGCGCATCCTGTATTATACCGGTGTGAATTACAAAATTGGTGATACTCATGAGGGTACTGCTACCATGGACTGGATGGAACAAGAGCAGGAGAGGGGTATTACCATCACATCTGCTGCTACGACCTGCCATTGGACTTTGGAGAAAGAGACCAAGCCCATGCCTGGCGCGTTGGAGCACCGCATCAACATCATTGATACTCCTGGCCACGTTGATTTTACCGTCGAAGTAGAGCGCTCGCTTCGCGTGCTGGATGGCGCCGTGGGCGTGTTCTGTGCCAAGGGCGGCGTAGAGCCCCAGTCCGAGAATGTCTGGAGACAGGCGGATACCTACAACGTTCCCCGTATGGCGTTCATCAACAAGATGGATATCATGGGCGCGAACTTCTATGGCGCAGTGGACCAGATCAGGACCAGGCTTGGTAAAAACGCGATCATCCTTCAGCTTCCCATTGGCAAGGAGGATGAGTAAAAAGGGATCATCGAC
>CANPWC010000013.1 GCA_947581905.1 uncultured Acetatifactor sp. | reverse complement strand
CGGAGCAGAGCAAGGGGCTTGGCGAGAATTTATCCTATGTGCTGCGCGATTGTAAGGCCGTTGGCGTCCTGCCGGTTGGGGCGGGGAGCGTTTCGGAGGATGTGGCGGAGGCTTTGCGCAAAGCGGTTGGAAAGCAGGACATTTCTTTTACATTTTTCAAAGATGTGGAGCAGGAGGCGAAGCAGGCGGAGCGCATCCGTGCCTTGGACGGGGTGGTGCTGGCAGTGCAGGCAGGTCCCCACATGGGACGCAGGCTGGAGGACGTGCTTTCCTATCTGCGCGTCCAGGAATGCCAGGTGACGGCGGCGGTCCTGGTGCATGCGGACGAGCGCCTGATTCGGAGATATCATTGGAGGGCGGCATGAAGGTAGAGGTATTGGCTTCCGTGATGAACTGCGACCTGGAACGGATTGCGCAACGGATGCGCCTGGACTCCGACGCGGTGATCATCAACCAATGCGACCGGTATGGATATGAGGAAACCGAGTGGCGCGGGCATCGCTTGCGTTTCTTCTCCTGCGCCCAGCGGGGCGTAGGGCGCAGCCGTGACACGGCCATCTTGCTGGCGGATAGCGACATCTGCCTTTTTTCTGATGGAGACATCGTTTATGAAGACGGGTATGAACGGCTTATCTTAGAGGAATTCGAGAGGATGCCGGAAGCGGACATGATCCTCTTCAACATTGAGGTGGAGGAGGACAGGCGCACTTACCACATAGACGGACGCAGGCGCGTCAGGTGGTACAATTGCGGCAGGTACGGCGCGGTAAGCTTTGCCGTGCGCCGGGACAGCCTGCTGGAATCGGGCGTGACGTTTTCCCTTTTGTTCGGCGGGGGCGCACGATACAGCAACGGCGAAGACAGCCTTTTTCTAAAAGAATTCCTCCATAAGGGCTATCGGGTCATGACGGCTCCCGTGACTATCGGCAGGGAGGATGCCGGCAAGTCCAGCTGGTTCGATGGCTACCATAAAAAATTTTTCTATGACCGGGGCGTGCTGTACCATTTCCTGTATGGGAAGCTGGCCCTGCCGATGGCGTTGCGTTTCCTGCTGGCGCATCGGGAAAAAATGTGCAGCGAGGTCGGACTGCGGCAGGCGTTTTCTTGGATGCGGCAGGGGATCCGGCGGCAGGAGGGCTAAAGAAGTGGATGCCAGCGCATTGTTTTATATCTTGCTTGTGGTCCTGACGGTGGGCTTCGCCCTTATCGTGCAGAACCAGGCTTATGTGCCGGTCTATCTGCGCGGGCGTTACCCGGCTTATTGGGACAGGCGCAGGGCGCGTAATTTCGCGGCGGAAGTGGTCATATACGGCCTGCTTGCCGGGGTGAGCGCCTGCCGGGTGGCGATCGGGGCGGATTATTGGGTGTATTGGGCGAATTTCCAGCTTATCGCGCAGGACAGGCATGTCTCCTATGAGATTGGCTTTTGCCTTGTCGTGAAGCTGATGCAGGCGATATTCGGCCCGGGGACGTATCGGACCATCTTCTTTTTATTTTCCGTGCTTACAGTGTTCTTTTTCCTGAAAGCGCTCCATGACCAGGCGTGTTGGTACGCGGCGTCCCTTTATCTGTTGTTGGCGGGCGGCTATTATTTTTCCAGCATGCACTCCGTGCGGTATTATTTCGCCCTGGCGATCGCATTGTTTTGCGCAAAATATGTGATCCGTGGGGAATATGGCAAGTTCGTGCTGTGGATTTTGCTTGCTGCCACGTTCCATAAGTCCGTGCTATTGGTCTTGCCGGTCTATCTGTTCGCCCGCGCCTTGGCGCAGGTCCATTGGAAAGGATGGCATTATGCCGCTTTGGGGGCCCTGGCGGCGGCAATCATTCTGGGGCAAGGGCTGTGGCAGAGGATTCCCTTGTGGAAAAAAGTGATTTTTTATTTTTATCCGTTTTATGAAAATTCGGCGTTCGACCAGGGGAGGATTTCCTGGGCGAATGTGGCGAAATGCCTGGGCGTGCTTGCCTTAGGGATCCTTTGCTGGAGAAGCGGCCTGGGGGAGGAAGAGCCTGGGGAAGAGGTCGGGAAAGCACATGCGGAGCCTGGGGAAGCGGCGCGCGCTTCCCTGTTGGAAGGCGGAAAGCCGCGGGAGGGCGCAGTCGGGCCATATTCCCTGGAAAGGTTGGCGGACCGGTTTTATTTTACCCTGAACCTGGGCGGGCTTCTCGTCTATACCTGTGGCTCGTTCATCCCGGAGGTGTCCAGGGTCGGTTATTACTTCATCATTTTCCAGGTCATCCTGATCCCGAACCTGCTTCGGCGGATGAAGGCGGGGCTTTTTAAGAACCTGTGCACCATTGCAAGCCTGGGGGCGTTTGCGGTGTATTTCGTGGAGTTCCTAAGAAGGGCTTATGACGACAGCGTGCGCCTGCTGCCCTATCTGGAGTGGATCTTCCATTGAGCAGGCATAGAAAGGGCGGGGAGCGTCGAAGCGCCTTTGGAAGGCGTGGAAAGGTCTGTGGGAGTCCGTAGGAGGAGAAGCATGTTATTCAGCATCGTGGTGGTCGCCTTGAATCCCGGCGGGAAAATTTTGAAGACGGTGGAGAGCATCCTGGGACAGGGCTGGAGGGATTATGAGATCCTCGTCAAGGATGGCCTGTCCAAAGATGGTTCGATAGAGGATTTGGAGCAAAAATATGCGGCCGAGGAGAGGCTGCGCATTGTGCGCAAGCAGGACCGGAGCATTTATGACGCCATGAACCAGGCCCTGGACTTGGCAGAGGGGGATTATGTGCTTTTTTTAAACTGCGGCGACAGCTTTTATGAGGAAGCGGTGCTGGAAAAGACAGCTGGGGCCATTGCCGCGCGGCGGACCGCGGAGGGCAAGGATGGGGGGAAGCCCTGCATTTTTTATGGAGACACGTTCTGCGAGCAGACCGGCGCGATGGTGCATTCCGCGCCAAAGATCACGGGATTTACCTGTTACCGCAACATCCCCTGCCACCAGTCCTGCTTCTATGACCGCAGGCTGTTTGAAGAGAAGCGGTATGATACGCAGTACCGCATCCGGGCGGACTATGACCATTTCCTGTGGTGTTTTTACCGAGGGAAGGCGGACATGGCCTATCTGGACTTCCCGGTCAGCGCCTATGAGGGAGGCGGGGTTTCGGAGGAGAAGAAGAACCGGGATTTAGACCGGAGGGAGCACCGGAAAGTGACGAAAGAATATATGGGCTTCTGGGAGCTTTCGCGTTATCGGCTGGCCATGGCTCTGACCTTGGCGCCGCTGCGCAGTTGGATGGCTGGCAGCAAGAGGTTTTCGGGTTTTTATCATCGGATGAAGTCTTGGCTATACCGCGCATGATGGGCGCAGGCACCAGGGAAATGAGGCAGCATGGGCACCGGGGGAATGAGGCGGCGCAGGTGCGAGGGGAATGAGGGAGTGCTGGCACCGGGGGAATGAGGCGGCGCAGGCACCAGGGGAATGAGGCAGTACAGGTGCCAGGGGGAATGAGGCGGCGCTGGCACCAGGAAATGAGGCGGCGCAGGCACCAGGAAATGAGGCGGCGTTGTCGCCAGAGGAATGAGGCGGCGCAGGCGCGTCCGATGGAAACTGGGAGGATGGAAGATGAGGGTCCTGTGGATATGCAATATCATGCTTCCCATGATAGCGCGCAGGCTGGGGCGGAGCGCCAGCAATAAGGAAGGGTGGCTCGCCGGGCTGGCAGGGGTCTTGCTGGAGCGGCAGCAGGGGGAGGCGTTCGTGCTTGGCGTCGCGTTCCCTGTGGAGAAAGAGTTGGACGGCTGCCAGGGCGAAATCGCGCTTGACAGCGGCGGCAAGCTTTTTTACTATGGTTTTTATGAGGATGTGGGTCATGCGCAGCGATATGAGGAAGCCCTGGAAGGACGCTTGAAACGTATTTTCCAGGATTTTGGGCCGGATGTCATCCATTGTTTCGGCACGGAGTATGCCCATACCCTGGCCGCCGCGAGGGCCTGCGGCCGTTTGGACCGGCTGTTGGTGGGGATCCAGGGCTTGTGCGCCGTTTATACGGAATGCTACCGCGCGAATCTTCCTGAGGCGGTCTGGAAGAGCGTCACCTTGCGGGATTGGCTGAAAAAGGACGACCTGGAGCGGCAGCGGGAGAAATTCCGGCAGCGGGGCGTGCATGAGATGGAAGCCATCCGCCTGGCGGGCAATGTGACCGGCCGCACGGATTGGGACCGCAGGTTTACCCGGGAATGGAACCCGAAAGCGCGTTATTTTGCAATGAATGAGACTTTGCGCGCCCCTTTTTACCATGGAGGATGGAAGCAGGAGGATTGTGAGCCCCATTCTATTTTCGTGAGCCAGGGGGATTATCCGATCAAGGGTTTACACTATTTGTTGCTGGCGCTTCCGGAGATTCGGGACCGTTACGGGGATGTCAAGGTCTATGTGGCCGGCGACAAGGTCCTGAAGGAAGACGCCTGGAAGGAGCGGATCAAAATATCGGCATATGGACGGTATTTGAGGAGCATCCTAAAAGAGCAGGGCTTGAAGGGACAGGTGGAGTTCCTGGGGCGGTTGGACGCGGAGGAAATGAAAAAGGCTTATCTGCGTGCGGGCTTGTTCGTCTGTTGCTCGTCCGTCGAAAATTCGCCCAATTCCCTGGGAGAGGCCATGCTTTTGGGGATGCCGTGCGTAAGCGCCGATGTGGGCGGGATTCCCAGCCTGTTTCGCGACGGGACGGATGGAATCCTGTATAAGGGATACCAAGGCTTGGACGAGGAAGCGGAGTTATCCCGCATCGTCGGGGAACTACGGGACGCGGTGCTTGCCCTGTTCGAGGATCCCGGGCAGGCGGCCCGGTACGGGGAAGCCGCCAGGGAGCATGCCCTGCGGACCCATGATCCCGAGGCGAACTACCGGAGAGTGTTGGAAATCTACCAGGAAATCGCCCGCGGTGGGGAAGCGTAAAGCCCCAGGGCAGGTCCGACTGCGGGGGGAGTAAACCCTGGATGGAAAGCCGCCTGTAGGGAAGCGTAAGGTCCTGGGCGGGGGCTGTCCGCGGGAGGAAGTAAACCCTGGACGGAAGCTGCCTGTAAGGAAGCATAAAGCCCCAGGGCGGGGAGGAGAGGGCTATGGAGCCGGAAATCGTATTCGTGTCCAATTATATCAACCACCATCAAATCCCTTTCTGTGACGCCATGTACCGCAGGACCAACGGAAGCTTCCTGTTCATCCAGACGGAACCGATGGAAGAGGAGCGGGTAAGGATGGGATGGAAGCCGCAAGAGGACCTGCCTTATTTGCGTTTCTTTGAACGGGAGCCCGACCTGTGCCGCACGCTGATCTTGGACAGCCAGGTGGTCCTGTTCGGCGGGACGGACGAGGAAGCCTACATCCAGCCCAGGCTTCGTGCAGGGCGTCCGGTGGTGCGCTACAGCGAGCGGTTGTATAAGGAAGCCCAGTGGAAAGCGGTGTCTCCCAGGGGGCTTGTCAAAAAATATGAAGACCACGTCAGGTATCGGAACGCTCCGGTGTATTTGCTTTGCGCGGGAGCCTACGTGCCGGACGATTTCCATATCATCCGGGCTTATCCCGGGAAAATGTACCGCTGGGGATATTTTCCGGAAAAGAAGGAATATGACCTGGAAAAACTGTTTGCGGGAAAAGGCTATGGGCCGGACCGTCTGCCCTACCTGTTGTGGGCGGCACGCTTCCTGGACTGGAAGCACCCGGAGTTAGCCTTGCTTACGGCGAAAACCTTAAAAGGGCAGGGCATCGCGTTCCACCTGGATATGGCAGGGGGCGGCGAGCTGAAAGGGCAGATCCAGGAATGGATCGACCAGGAGGGCCTGGCGGACGTGGTGAGCCTGGTGGGTTATCGGACGCCGGAGGAAATCCGTTCCATGATGGAAAAGGCGGACCTGTACCTGATGACCAGCGACCGTAAAGAGGGCTGGGGCGCTGTGGTGAACGAGGCCATGAACAGCGGCTGCGTGGTGCTGGCGGACCATATGGCCGGCGCGGTGCCCTATCTGGTAAAACATGGGGAAAACGGGATCATCTATCAGGATGGGCGGCCGGAGGAACTGTTTGCCGCCGCCGTAAGCCTGGCAGGGGACCGCGGGCGGCGCCGTAAGCTGGGGGAAGCGGCCTATCGCACGATCACGGAGGTCTGGAACCCGGACCGCGCGGCGGCTTCGCTCCTTGCCTTGCTTGGAGAGCTTGGGCTATGTGCGCCGCGCATGCTTTGCGGACAGGAGATGGATCCGGCGGAGGTGATTGCCCCGGACGGACCCTGCTCCCCGGCGCCAGTGATTCCGGAACGGAAAATGTACCGTTTCCTATGCGGGTGAATATGTCGGATGAACCATGTTTTGAGGAACGTTTGAAAGGTCCACAAAACGAAGTTCCTTCGTTTGGCTATTTGTGCCGGAGCGTCACAAATAGCTTTGATGGCAGATGAGGAACCACATTCGCGGTCTTCTCATTCGATAAATGAAGTTTATCGTGCCGCCGTCGCGTAAACGCTCCGGAATGGGGATCAGTATGCAGCAGGGTCTCATCAGCGTCATTGTGCCGGTCTATCAGGTGAAAGAATATTTATCGCGGTGCGTCCGTTCCATCGAGCGGCAGACGTATGGCGACCTGGAGATCCTGTTGGTGGATGATGGTTCCACGGACGGGACGGGGGAACTGTGCGACGCGCTTTCGCGGGAAGATGAGAGGATCCGGGTGTTCCATAAGGAAAACGGGGGGACTTCCTCCGCGCGCAACTTAGGGCTTGCCCAGGCTAAGGGGGAGTATCTGGGTTTCGTGGACGGGGACGATTTCATCGAGCCCGACATGTATGAGCGCCTGATGGAAGCCGCCTTAAGGAGCGGCGCGGACATGGTCCAGATTGGGCGGGACGAGCTTACCGCCAAAGGGGAAGTCCTGCCGCCCATCTGCCTGCCGCCGGATGAAGAGGAAAAAATCTCTGCGCAGGATTTTTTGCGGGAGCTTCTGATGCACCGGGGCGACTGTTCTTTTTGCACGAAGCTGGTGAAGCGAAGCCTGTTTGACGGGAAAGAATTTCCGGTCGGGGCGTTGAATGAAGACTTCCATGTGTTGGTGATGATGTTGTTCGAGCGCATCCGGGACGAGGAAGCCGGAGGCGTCCCTTGGAGCCTGACCTCCCTGCCGGGGTGCGGCTACCATGTGTTTTATCGGCTGGGAAGCAATACCAGGACGGAGAAGAAATTTTCCCGCGTATATGGGGATAATGTGGATAACGCCTCCCTGGTGCAGGAGCTGGTGGGGAAAACTTGCCCGCAGCTGCGAGAGGTGGCGCTGCGTTTTGGCGTGTACCAAAGGCTGGATTACCTGCTGCATGTCCCAGTGGAGCAGATGGATCGAAAGAACGCGCAGTATCGGGAAATTTTGGCCTGGATGCGGCAAAACCTGGCGGCCTCCCTGCGAAACCCTTACCTGACCCGTAAAAACAAGCTGTACCACATCATTTTCGCCTTTATGCCGAAAGGCGCGAGGATGGTCCACAGATGGCTGAAAAAAGGAAGCGCAGCATGAAATCCTCAAACGACGGTTGGATGCGATATCATGATGCGCGAAAGGTATCAAGATGAAAGATTGGAAAGATATTCGGATCGGAATCCTCAGGATTCCTCTTACAAGGATTGTGCTGCTGATTTTATCGGACATGTTTGCCGTGTTGATGTCCTCCGTGCTGGCCCTGTATGTGCGGTATGAATTCAGCTTCATGGACGTGCAGAAAGAGTTCTGGGTGGCGATCCTTAGGCTTTATTTCCCGAACGTGCTTGCCACGCTGGTCTTCTTTTATATTTTTAAATTGTATAACAGCGTCTGGAGGTATGCGTCCGATACGGAGCTGGTGCACATCATGATCGCGGTGGTGTTCTGTTCCGTGATGCAGCCGATCTTCCTTTGGCTGATGGATCTGCATCTGCCCAGGAGCTTCCCGTTCTTCTATGGCTTCTTCCTGATGCTTCTGACCGGCGGCGTGCGGTTCAGTTACCGCATCCTGCGCGTGCTCCAGAATCGGCGTATGCAGAGGATCCGGGGCAGGGACCGCATCAGCTGCATGATCGTAGGGGGCGGGGCGGCGGGCAACGCCATCCTTAAGGAGATAGAGGCCAGCAATTACCTGAATATGCACGTCGCCTGCGTCATCGACGACAATCCGGGCTGCCATGGCAAATACCTGCGGGGCATCCCCATCGTGGGCGGCAGGGATAAGATCCAGGAGAGCGTGTCCAAATATGCCATCGACGAGATCATCATCGCCATTCCCTCCGCCAGCCGCGCCGAACTTCGGCCCATCCTGGAGATCTGCAAGGAGACCGGGTGCAAGATGCGGATCTTGCCGGGGATGTACCAGATCATCAACGGCGAGGTCAACGTGTCCAAGCTGCGGGAGGTGCAGATCGAGGATCTGCTGGGCAGGGACCCGATCGAGGTTAATGTGGATGAGATCATCGGCTATGTCAGTGACAAGGTGGTCCTGGTGACGGGCGGGGGCGGCTCCATCGGGAGCGAGCTGTGCAGGCAGATCGCCCAGCACCATCCCAAGCGGCTCATCATCCTGGACATCTATGAAAATGGGGTCTATGAGGTGCAGCAGGAGCTTCTGGCGAAGTACCCGAAGCTGGACCTGGTGGTGCTAATTGGGTCCGTGCGCAGCACCAGGCGGATGGACGAAGTTTTCTACAAATATCATCCGGACATCGTTTACCATGCGGCCGCCCATAAGCATGTGCCGTTGATGGAGGACAGCCCTCACGAGGCGATCAAGAACAATGTGTTCGGCACTCTCAAGGTGGCGGACGCCGCGGGGAGGTACCAGTGCAGGCGGTTCGTCCTGATCTCCACCGACAAGGCAGTGAACCCTACCAATATTTACGGGGCGTCCAAAAGGCTCTGCGAAATGCTGGTCCAGAACATGAACCGGAAATTCGATACGGAATATGTGGCGGTGCGGTTTGGGAACGTGTTGGGCAGCAATGGCAGCGTGGTGCCCCTTTTCCAGAAGCAGATTGAAAGGGGCGGTCCGGTGACTGTGACCCATCCTGACATCATCCGTTACTTCATGACCATCCCGGAGGCGGTGTCGCTGGTGCTGCAGGCGGGCGCTTATGCCAAGGGCGGGGAGATTTTCGTGTTGGACATGGGCGAACCCATGAAGATCCTGGATCTGGCCAAGAACATGATCAAGCTGTCCGGTTATCGCGTGGATGAGGACATTAAGATTGAGTTCACGGGCTTACGCCCCGGGGAAAAAATGTATGAAGAGCTGTTGATGAATGAAGAGGGGTTGACGGAAACGGCGAACCGGATGATTTATATCGGCAAGCCGATTGAGTTTGACGACGAGAAGTTCGAGGAGCAGTTGGAAAGGCTGCGCCTGGCGACCCTGGATGAGGAAAGCGACATCCGTGCCGTGGTTCGGGAAATGGTGCCGACCTACCATAGCGAGGAGGCCGGCGTAAAGAGATAAGTGCAGGCGTGACAGGGAGCAGCGGTGGAAGTTGACGCGCCCAGGGGTCGAGGGGGCGCAAAGAGATAAGTGCAGGCAGACGGGCGTAAGTTCAGGGGAGTGCAGGCAGGAGGTGGAGGATGTATCAGGGAATCAAAAGAGGGTTGGATTTCGTGCTGTCTTTGTTCGGGGTGGTCCTTTTGTCTCCGGTGTTCTTGGTCCTGGTGGCCGCGATCAAGGCGGATTCCCCGGGACCCGTCCTGTTTCGGCAGAAGCGGGTGGGCATCCACAAAAGCCATTTTCAAATCTTGAAGTTCAGGACCATGCGGGTCGACACGCCCAAGGATATGCCCACGCATTTGTTGAAAAACCCGGAACAGTATATCACAAGGGTTGGGAAATTCCTGCGTAAGACCAGCTTGGACGAGCTGCCGCAGATTTTCAACATCCTGAAAGGGGATATGGCGATCGTGGGTCCCAGGCCGGCGCTTTGGAACCAGTTCGACCTGATCGAGGAACGGGATCGATATGGGGCGAACGACGTCCGCCCGGGATTGACCGGCTGGGCGCAGATCAATGGCAGGGATGAATTGGAAATCCCGGTCAAGGCCAGGCTGGACGGGGAATATGTGCAAAAGATGGGACCTTTGATGGATCTTAGGTGCTTCTTCGGGACTTTCGTCAGCGTGCTGCGCGCGGACGGCGTGGTGGAGGGAGGAACCGGGGCGATGAGGGATGAAAGGAAGTAGGCTGTGCGGGCAGCGTGGTTGACAGAAGATAAGGGGGGAGCAAGATGAAGCGGATTTTGATTACCGGGGCGAGAAGCTATATTGGGACGAATGTGGAACAATACCTGATGCGCTACAATGCCGGAATAGGGAAGGAAGAATATCGGGTGGACAGCATTTCCCAGAGGGGAGAGATGTGGGAAACCTATTCTTTCTCGGCTTATGATGCGGTTTTCCATGTGACGGGGATCGCCCATGTGGATGTGGGCGAAGCCGACGCGGGGATGAAGGCGTCTTATTATGAGGTGAACCGCGACTTGGCCGTGCAGACGGCGCAGAAAGCCAAGAGGGAGGGCGTGCGGCAGTTCATTTACATGAGCAGCGTCATCGTATATGGGGATGGGGGCGCTTTCGGGGAGAGGAAGCACATTACCGCTGAAACGCCGGCAAACCCCTCTAATTTTTATGGGGACAGCAAGCTGCAGGCGGAGCAATTATTGTCATCTTTGGCGGACGACCGGTTCCAGGTGGCGTTGGTGCGTTCCCCGTTCGTTTATGGGGCGAACTGCAAGGGAAATTATCAGACGCTGCGCAAGATCGCGGGCAAGACGCCTGTCTTTCCCTTGGTCGAGAATGAGAGAAGCATGATTTATATAGAAAACCTGGCCGAGTTCATCCGGATGCTTGTGGATAGCGGGCGGGGCGGGCTCTTTTTCCCGCAGAACGCCAAGTATGCCGCGACGAGCAGGATGGTGGAAATGATCGGTCAGGCCAGGGGCAAGAAGATCTGGCTTTGGAAAGGGTTGAACCCCGTGGTGAAGCTGGTCGCCGGGTCGCGTGGGAAGCTTGGGCAGATGACGAATAAGGCGTTTGGGAATATGACGGTGGACCAGGGGCTGAGCCGGAGGGATTTTGACGGATATCAGATTTATACCCTGGAGGAAAGCATCCGCACGACGGAACAAGCAAGCGGAAGCCTGGAGGTGTAGGGCTTGGGGCTGGCTGGCGGAGGCGGAAAGGGTTGCATGTAGATTGTGGTGCGGCCTGGGGATAGGAGAAGACGTGAAAGTTACGATTATCACAGTGGCATATAACAGTGGGCGCATGATCGGGCGCGCCATTGGCTCGGTCCTGGGGCAGGAGCTGCCGGCTGGGACAGATATGGAATATCTGGTCATCGACGGGGCCAGCACGGATGACACGGTGCAGGTGGCGGAGGGGTATCGTGCCGCTTTGGAGGAGAAAGGGATTGCATACCGTATCGTGAGCGAACCCGACAAAGGCATATATGACGCCATGAACAAAGGCATCCGTCTCGCGGGCGGGGATATCATCGGGATCTTGAACAGCGACGATTGGTATGAGCCGGACACGGTGCGTACTGTGACAAGGGTTTTCGGGGAGACGGGCTGCGATTTGCTGTTTGCCGATATCCGCATGCACAAGGCGGACGGCAGCACATTTGTAAAGAAGGCAAAGCAGACACGGATCCAGACTTCCCGGCACTGGAACCATCCGACCACGTTTGTCAAGGCGAAGCTTTATAAGGAGCATCCGTTCCGGGACCTGGGGATACATGACGACTACGGGTTTTATTTGCAGATGCGGAAATTAGGGGTGAAGATCGTGACGGTGGACCAGGTGCTGGCGAACTTCCAGATGGGCGGCGCCAGCAACCATAGGAGCCTGAAAGAGGCGGTGCGCCGCATCCGGGACAGATATTTGTATTGTTACCGTATCAATGGGTACAGCAGGCTGTATCTGATCGAATGCGTCGCGATCGAACTGGCGAAAATGATCTTGGCGTAGGCGCAAGGGTCGGATGAATAGGGAAAGAGGTCCTAGACTAGGTGCCGGATCGGGTGAATAGGAACCATGGTCCTAGACTAGGTGCCGGGTCGGATGAATGGGGACCATGGTATCGGCGTAGGCGCAAGGTTGGACGACGGGAGGGGGAGGCATGAAGATCGGCGTAGATTTGCTGTGGGTACGCCCCGGGAAGTGCGGCGGGACGGAATCCTATGCAAGGAACCTGTTAGAGGGGTTCGGACGGTATGACGGGGAAAATGAATACCTGCTTTTTGTGGCGCGGGATAACGCGGACGGTTTTCGGCATTACCTGGACTACGGAAATATGAAGCTTCGAGAGTGCCCGATGGACTGCGCCGTATCCTGGAAGCGCATCCTGTGGGAGAACCTGCACCTGGACCGTGCCGCCCGCGCGGAAAGCGTGGATGTCATGTTCATCCCGGTCTATAGCAAGCCGATGACCTATGGAAGCAAGATCCCCTATGCCTGTGTGATCCATGACGTACAGGCCCTGCATTATCCGCAGTATTTTTCCCTGGCGAGGCGTTGCTTCCTGCCGGTGATGTGGTGGTTCGCCTGCAGGACGTCAACCTGCGTCATCGCCAGTTCCCACCATTGCATGGAAGATCTGGCGAAACGGTATCCTTTCGTCCAAAAGAAGCTGTGCGTGATTCCGATTCCTGTGATTACGCAGGAATCGGGGATGGACATAGCGGTCTTGGAACAAAAGTATGGGATCGTGAGGAATCAATATTTTTATTGCGTCAGCTCCATGCTGCCCCACAAGAACCTGGGGACGCTCCTTAAGGCGTTGTCCCTGATGAAGGAAAGCGTGCCAGCCCAGAAGCTTGGGGCAGGGCTGGGGAACTGGAAATTAGTCCTCAGCGGCGTCGGGGGGAATGAACAGGGCTTCCAGGACATGGTGGACGAGCTTAAGCTTAAGGAGGCGGTGGTCGTGACCGGGTTCGTCTCCAATGAAGAACGGGACTGCCTTTATGAAAACTGCGGGCTTTTCCTGTTCCCCAGCATTTTCGAGGGGTTCGGCATGCCGCCTGTGGAAGCGATGCGGCGCGGGAAGCAGGTCGTGACCACAAAAAGAAGCAGCCTTAAGGAAGTGACGAAAGGGGAGGCGGTCTATGTGGAGGATCCGTTCAACCCTGTGGAATGGGTGGAAAAGATACGCTATGCAAGCCAGCTGGGACCTTGCAGGGAGGCTTTTGCGGAATACGGATTGGAGAGCGTCACAAGCAGATATGTGGAACGGCTCGTTACAATTTGCTTGCATTAGGGCGAAGTTTGGTATATACTTGAAAAGAAACCGGTTTGGAGGCACTCGTGGCACTTGAGGGGATGTCCATGGAAGTTTACGGCAGGATTTATGATATTGTGAGCGGAAACCTGGAACAGGCGCAGGCGAGTTTTGGATACCGGAAGAGCACGTTCTTGAGCGATGTCGGGATGCCGTCCCAGGAGATTGACGTGGGACGTTTTTTGGCGCTTGAGAACGATTGCTTCTATGAAGCCGTCCATGTGGCGGTGTTCAAGCGCCTGCCGGACGAAAGGACGGCCCAGTTTTGGAGGGAAAGGGAAGCGCTTCCGAGGGAACGGTTCCAACAGGAGGCCTTAAGGAGTATCGCGAATTCCACCGTGGCCGCGATCAACCACATTTGCCTGGTGAACAACCCTTACTTCGTCCAAAAGAAAGGCCTCAAATATCATTTGTTGGGCTGCCTGTACGGGCTGACGGACAAGTCTGACTTAAGGCGGTTCGGGAAGAAGCTGCCCGGCCCTATCCAGCAGGTCATCAGGAAGGTATTTTTATGAAGGTGTTTCTGGATGTCAGCGTGCTGACGCTGGCCACCTATGTGACTGGGATTCAGCGTGTGACCAGGGAAGTGGCGCTTCGGCTTTTGGACGATGCCGGCCTGGAGGTCATCCTTTTGCATTACCATGCAAGGGAGGACTGCTACCATCGGATCGACGCCGCCCGGTTCCAGGACTATTACCGACGCCGCCTGGGGAAAAAGGAACGGATGATCACCAGGACGCGGGTGGAGCTTTCCCAGATCGGGCAAGGGAGCGTCTTTTTCGACCTGGACGCCGCCTGGATGAGCCGGATGAAGAGGAGCTACCTGCTCCCTGTCCTGAAGCGCCAGGGCGCTGTGGTCATTGCCCATATTTATGATATTATTTCCATCCGCTATCCCCAATATTGCCTGCAGCGGGGCGTGTATAACTTTATGGACTTTTTGGGCGCGCATCTAAAGTATGCCGACGCCCTTATCGTGAATACGAAGGCTACTGCGCAGGACCTGGAGAAGCTGGGTCAGGAAATCGGCTGTCGGGTCCCGCCCTGCCATGTGGTCCCCTTAGGGGCGGACTTCGGAGGGGCGGATGGGGCAGCGCCAGCGCCTGGCTCGGAAAGGCGGCCATCAGCTGGATGGGAGCCCATTACGGCTGGGGGATGCCAGGCAGAGGCTGATCCCGATTTGGACGAACAGCAGGTCCCCCCGGAATTGGCCCAGGCTGTGGAGGGAGCCCCCTACTTGTTGATGGTGGGGACGATCGAACCGCGCAAGAACCATAAAATGCTGCTGGACGCCTATGACATGGGTCTTTGCAAGATGGGGTATCATGTGGTTTTCGCCGGGTACATGGGCTGGAACATGGAGGATTTCCAGGAACGGCTCGAAAGACACCCGGATTATGGGAAAGGGGTTTTCCACTTCGCCGGGCTAACGGATGCGGAAATCACCTATTTATACCGCCATGCCAGGTTCCTGGTGTTTGCAAGCTATGCGGAAGGCTTCGGGCTGCCCATCATCGAATCCATCCTGCGAGGCACGCCGGTATTGGCGGCGGACATTCCCGTATCGCGGGAGGTGGCAGGGGACTGCTGCGTGTGGTTCCCTCAAGATACGCCGGATGAAATTTGCCGGTTGGTGAAGCATTATGAGGAACGGGAAGAAGAGTACCGCGCGTTGAAGGAAAGGATGCGGGGATATCGCAGCGCAACTTGGGAAGAGTGCGCGGAAGGAATGAAGAATGTGATCACCGGGACGACCCTGGCCTAGCCAGGCAAGCGCCTATAAAGAAAGGATAGGATTTGACTTTATGAAAAAAGCGTTGATTACAGGCATCAATGGACAGGATGGCTCTTATCTGGCGGAGCTGCTTTTGGGAAAGGGCTACCAGGTATATGGCCTGATGCGTAGGAAAGCCGTGATTGATCACGGCAACGTGGAGCACATTAAGGAGAAGATTCATTTTATTTATGCGGACATGACGGACTTGGTGTCCCTGGTCAATGCCATGCGTCAGTCGGACGCTGACGAGGTGTACAACCTGGCGGCCCAGTCCTTTGTAGCCACATCTTGGGAACAGCCTGTAGCCACGGCCCAGATTGACGCCTTGGGAGTAACGAATATGCTGGAGGCCATCCGGATCGTGAAGCCCACCTGCCGCTTTTATCAGGCTTCTACTTCAGAGATGTTCGGTTTAGTGCAGGAGATACCACAGAAAGAAACGACACCATTTTATCCTAGAAGCCCTTATGGGGTGGCGAAGCTCTATGGGCATTGGATCACGAAGAATTATCGTGAAAGCTATGGGATGTTTGCCTGCAGCGGGATCCTGTTCAACCATGAAAGCGAGAGGCGGGGGAAAGAGTTCGTGACAAGGAAGATCACCGACGCGGTAGCCCGCATCAAGTTCGGCGCGCAGGATTGCCTGGAGCTGGGGAACCTGGATTCCAAGCGGGATTGGGGGCATTCCCAGGACTATGTGCGCGCCATGTGGCTGATGCTGCAGCAGGACGAGGCGGATGATTACGTGGTCGCGACCAACGAGACCAGGACGGTCAGGGAATTTGTGGAAAAAGCGTTTGCGAAAGCGGGGATCGTGGTGGAATGGTCCGGAAAAGGCGTAGACGAAATCGGTCGGGACGCTGCAACGGGCAAGGTGATCGTGCGGGTCAACCCGAACTTCTTCCGTCCCGCGGAAGTAGACATTCTGCTGGGCGATCCTTCCAAGGCGGAGAAGAAGCTGGGCTGGAAGCGCGAGATCCCGTTTGACAGCCTGGTGGAACGCATGGTGGAACGCGACCTTAAGCTGGTGGAGAAAGAAATCGCATACCAGAATTTACAATAAAGAAGAGTTCGCCAGGTTTGGAGGACGAAATGAAAAAAGCACTGATTATCGGTGCGGCAGGCTTTGTGGGTGGGTATCTGATCCGGGAGATCCAACGCGTCTTCGCGGATTCCCCAGATGGGATGGAGGTCCATGCCACGAAGCTGCCGCAGGAACAGATGAATACGACGTTGGCAAAGGTGCATGATTTGGACATCCTGCGCAAGGAGGACGTGGCATCTTTGCTAAGGGAGGTCCGCCCGGACTATATCTTCCACCTTGCCGCGCAGAGTTCCGTGGCCTATTCCTGGAAGAATCCCGGGCTTACGATCGACGTGAACGTCAAAGGGGGCGCGAACGTCCTGGACGCGGCCAAGGACCTGGATTACAAGCCTCGGATCCTTTTAATCGGCTCCGGGGAGGAATATGGCGTTATTCTGCCGCAGGAGACGCCGATCCGGGAAGACAACCGCTTGCGCCCAGGCAATCTCTATGCGGCGACCAAGGCTTGCCAGAACATGATTGGAAGCATTTATGCCAAGGCTTACCAAATGGATGTGATGATGGTGCGGGCGTTCAACCATATCGGTCCCGCCCAGGCACCGATGTTCGTCGTCGCGGATTTCTGTAAACAGGTGGCGGAGATTGAGGCAGGGAAGCGGGAGCCCGTGATGCGGGTAGGCAACCTGGCAGCCAAAAGGGATTTCACGGATGTGCGGGACGTGGTCCGGGCCTATGTCTTACTGATACAGCATGGACAAGCTGGAGAGACCTACAACGTGGGAAGCGGGCACGCTATAGCGATCCAAGAGATTTTAGACCTGATCTTAGCCCAATCCAAGGCAGAGATTTCCGTGGTGGTGGATCCCGCGCGGCTTAGGCCGGTGGATGTGCCGATCATTGAGGCGGATATCACGAAGCTTAAGCAAGCCACAGGTTGGGAGCCGACGATCCCCATCCAGGAGACGGTGCGGGAGACGGTGGAGTATTGGAGAAATGTGATGTAGGGGTACAATGATGATAGCAGCGATGACTTTATTGAGTGTGCTTTGCCTGCTCTATGGAATCCATATATGGTTCAAGGAAGCGGATATCATTCAGTCGATCGCGCTTTCTATCGCTATTTTTGGATTCCTGTTCGTCATCGTCAGCGGGTTCTATTTTACTTTTGACCTATTTTCCTTTTTCCCCGTCCTTCTTACAATTTTGCTTCCTTCCGCTTTTTTCGTGGGGAAGGATGTCGTCAAAAAGAGAAAGTTCTCTTTCCAATTTGCCCCGATGCCGCGTAAGGAAATGGGGATGCAGATTGGACTGGTTTTGTTTGCGTTTTTACTGACTTCCGTGAAGTTTGAGTTATATTGCAACGGACAAGACCAGGGCTTATACCAGGCAGAGGCCTTGGAGCTATACATGGGGCACACGGAAGTGGAGCATGATTTCCCGGAATACCGTATTTTGACAAGCAAAGAAGATCAGGCGACCTACTATGAAATGCTGACAAAGACCATCGTGGGCTATTATCCACTGTCCGCAAGCCCGATCGTAAGCTTCGGCGAGGAGGAAAGGATAAGCGATGTGTCGGGGATGTACCATGGCGTCCAGACGTTTCCTGCGGTGCTGGCGCTTGGCGCGAAGCTGTTCGGCCTGCGTAACATGATGCAGATCCAGACGGCTTTCTTTCTTTGCGCCGTGTTGCTCCTCTATGCGACTTTGCGTAAATTGGGAATCCAGTGGAACCATAGATTCCTCCTGCTTCTCGTTTTCCTGATTTCCCCATTGGTCATTTGGATATCGAAATCTTCTTTCACGGAAATGTTCCTTACCATGTGCGTCTGCTTTTACCTTTATTTGCTGGCAGGGGCGGACACCGCGCCGAAACGGCTGCTTGCGGCATTGCCATTAACGGCGTTTGCTTTCGTCCACATGTCCTTTTTGCAGTTTTACCCCGCATTCATCCTGGTTGGCGTCCTTTTCTACCTGCATTCCGGGCATAAGGAATTCTTATGGGCAAATGTCCTGTCCTCTGTCGGATTGGCGTTCAGCTACTTCATGATGGACCGGATCGCTCCTCAGTATTTTTATAATAATGCTTCCCGATTATTCTTCCGAAACCTGATCACGGCGGATAATTTCTTGCTTTGGGTTTATGCAGGGACGGTCGTCGTTATTTCCCTGTCCTTTTTATTGTCCCGTGTAAAGAACGTGACGAAGCATTATAATAAGGCGGTCGCCGTAAGCCGCCTGATTCCAAGCGCTTCGCTGATCATCCTAAGCATCATCATCCGCAATGTCATCATCGTAGGACTAAAGAGCCTCCCTGGGGATTTCGGAAGGATAGACCTGACCCTGTATAATGGGACGGGATTTTTGCCGGCTTTCGGGCACTCTTCCCTCTATGCTTTCGCTATGGCGACGGGTATGTTCGTCCTGCCATACATCATCATCCTGTTAATGGTGAAGTTCCATGTTTTCCTGGAAACCCCGGTAAAGCTTTCCTTTTCTTTCCTGTTCGTTTATTTGATCCTGGTACAGTCCGCGTTCTTTAACAAGCAGGTATTTTTTTATTACTATTATAGCAGGTACCTGGTGGTCTGTATTCCAGTCATCTGCGTCATGTTTGCGATCCTTTTCGACCGCTTCAAGAAAAGCTGGGTCCGCTGGGTCGTCATTGGAGCGTCAGTATGCGTCATGGCAGGGTTCGATATCCCTCTGCTCGCGAATAAGGACTTGACGATGTTAGAGTGGGACGCCCTATTGGATGTGCAGCAGGAAATCAAGCCGAATTCTGCCGTTATCATGGACGAAGAAAGGGCCCTCTTAATGGGTCCCCAGCTAAGGACCTTAAGCGGGGCGGCCCTGTTCCCCCTCTTAGATGATTTTGAAACCGAGGTCCAATTGCTGAGCCAAACCTATGAGCAAGTATATTTTTTGACGGATGATTTCGTCATCGCGGATAAGCGGATCGTTTTGGACGAGTTTGGCGTCGCTTATCGGAACCAATATCTGGAGCAGAACAACATGGGTTATGGCGCCTTGTATCCGATCCATTTTGAGAAGGTGCCGAAAGAGTTGGTCTTATATGAATATCACATGACGGATTCGGAGTGGATGGACATAAGCAGCGAACGGATCGGCGTTACCAACGGGACCAAGGAAGAATCCTATATCAGCACGAACGGGCAAGGCGGGATCGTCATGTACGGCCCGTATGTCGGACTGACCGCGGGACGGTATACCTTGAGGATACCGATCGAAGTGCTCCGGCAGGAGAAGCAGTCGATTGGCAGCATTTATATTGGAAGCGTGGATAAAGGCGTGGACTATCTTCTGCGCAGCCGCCTGCTGGAAAGCTTCCTGGTGACAAAAGATGGGGAAAGCTTCTTAGAAGTCCCTTTCACGGTCCCGGAGTATATGGAGAACGTGGAATTCATCATTACTTCGACGACGGGGGCTTATTTCAGGATTTATTCTTATGAGATCATAAAAAGGATTGAGTAGGGACATGGAATGGAAAGAGGCTGTTTGAGGGATTTGGGTCGGTTCTGGTGGAAATGGATAAAACTACATGGTAAATAATATTAGCTTTAACTTGATTAATTATGAGAAATGCGTTATAAATAAAGGGGATAAAGCTAGAAAGATGCACTGGATGCATTGGGGTGATGTACGATTATGAAGAAGAATTATGAGCCTTATAAGAAAATTTATCGGCAGGTGGTCGACCTGTGTATCATCGGCACGATGACTTTCTTGTTTTATATGATATGGGAACGTAAATTGAACCATTTCATGCAGATTAGCTTTCAGGGGAAAGGGAATCTGTTAGTGGCATTTTCATATATTTTATTTGTTTGTGTCTTCATGCAGTTGTGGGGAGGGTTTAAGCTCGGCTATAATAAGTTGCTGAACGTCGTGTTATCTCAATTCATGGCGATTCTTACCGTAAACGTGCTCACTTATATTCAAGTGATCTTGATGATCGGAACGATTGATGAATTATGGACGACCGCATATGAAATGCTGGGATTGTCCATCGTAGAAATGATCTGCTGTCTATTGATCAGCCTTATCGGAATCAATATTTATACAAAGCTGTTTCCCAGGCACCAAGTATTGCAAATCAACGGCGATTATGTAAACCATCTAAGCCAGAAGATTAATAGCCGGGATGATAAATATCAAATCTGTGAGGAGATATCCATCCATGAGCCTTGGGAAACGATCCAGAAAAAGATGGAAGCTCATGACACGGTATTGCTCAATGACATTCCATCACCCCAAAAGAACAAAATCCTGAAATATTGTTTCGAACATTCTATCCGCGTATATTTTACGCCCAAAATTTCAGATATTATCGTAAGAGGCACGGAGATTGTAAATTTGTTTGATTCCCCACTACTGCTGTCCAGGAACATAGGGTTGAATTTTGAACAGAGATTTGTAAAACGCCTTATGGATATTGTGATTTCCGTCCTGGGGCTGCTCTTGCTTTCCCCTATCATGCTTCTAACCGCGATCTGCATTAAGCTGGAAGACGGCGGACCGGTTTTCTTCATCCAGAAGAGATGCACGGAGAACGGAAAGTTGTTTGACATCTATAAATTCCGCAGCATGATCGTAGATGCGGAAAAGGACGGGAAATCCCGACCGGCATCCAAGAATGATGACAGAATCACCAAGGTAGGTAATATCATCCGCAAAACAAGGATGGATGAAATCCCTCAACTGATCAACGTCCTTAAGGGAGAGATGAGCATCATTGGTCCCCGTCCGGAACGAGTGGAACACGTTGAAAAGTATTGTAAACAAATTCCGGAATTTCCATATCGGATGAAGGTAAAAGGCGGCTTGACTGGTTATGCGCAGGTGTATGGCAGGTATAATACCACAGCTTATGATAAATTAAAAATGGATTTACTGTACATAGTGAATTATTCCTTGCTGCTGGATGTCCAGATTTTATTTGAAACGGTAAAAATCTTGTTTAAAAAGGAAAGCACGGAAGGGTTTTCAGAGACGCAGATCAGTGGAATCCGGGAAAAAGAGGAGAAACTTGGAAATGATGAAAATCTGGATCTGGAATCATGACGCGACACGGATGTTCACGGATAAGGCGGGAAGGCACTATTGGTTCGCCAGGAAATTAAAGGAAAGAGGATATGACCCAATTATATTCTGCGCGAATATCAATCATTTTACCGGCGAGGAACGTGAACTAAAAGGGCTGTATGAAATAGAAGAGGCAGACGGCATCCCTTTCGTGTTTGTGAAGACCTCTCCTTATAAAGGGAACGGGGTTGACAGGATTAAAAATTGGTGTTCTTTTTATTGCAACCTTTTCCGAATCTACAAGAAGATTATCGCTGAAACAGGAAGACCGGATCTGATATTGGCTTCCAGCGTCCATCCATTGACGATGGTGGCAGGCGTGCAGATCGCGAAGAGATTAAGGGTGCCTTGTATTTGCGAGGTACGGGATTTGTGGCCGGAAGCAATCTTCAATGTAGGGAAAGCGAAAGAAGACAGTTTGATCGGCAAGGTACTGCGTGCCGGGGAATATTGGATATACCGAAATGCACATGCTATGATCTTTACAAAAGAAGGGGATACAGATTATTTAAGGGAGCAAGGCTGGCTGCTGGAACAAGGCGGCAAGGTTGACTTGTCGAAATGTTATTATATTAATAATGGAATAGATTATAAGCAGTATCAAGAACAGATTTCTCAGCAGAAGCTGGATGACCCTGATTTGATGGATGGAAAGTTTCATGTGGTTTACACAGGTACATTGCGGAAAGTGAATAATATTGAGAACATCATAGATGCCGCAGAGCTCCTGAAAGAAGAAAAGGACATAGAGTTCCTTTTGTTCGGCGAGGGAGTGCTTCGTGAGGAACTGGAAGAGCGGGTAAGGGCGAAGGGTCTTAAGAATGTCAAGTTTAAGGGATATGTCAATCGGCAATTCATCCCCTATATCTTGAGCAAGTCTTCCGTGAACCTACTGAATTATGCGCAAGATCTATACAATTGGAAAAGGGGAAATAGCTCCAACAAAATGTTTGAATACCTGGCATCCGGCAAGCCGATCCTTTCTACGGTGAAAATGGGGTATGACATTTTGGAAAGGCACCATTGCGGCATTTCCTTAGAGGAATGTACGCCAAAATGCCTGGCAGAGAAAATATTGGAAGTCAAGGGATTGCCCAAAGATCAGTATGAAGCAATGGGGCGGAGGGCAAAAGAGACGGCACAGGAATTTGATTTTGAAAAGTTGACTGATAAACTGGAAAAAGTCATTTTAACGGTCATGGATGGAAGATGAGATGTTAAATCGGATTATGCTTTATTATAACACCATAAAATATCTACGTCCCATTCAAATCCTGTATCGGTTCAGGCAGAAGCTCCCTAGCTTGAAAAGGTATCCAAGCACCATGAAGACGGTTCAGATTCCGCTTCGGCTTTATTTGGAAGAACTTGATGCTGATGAGAAGTATCTGGCCAGATTTGACTGCGAAGCCCTGCTGTCTGACGAAATCTTTCTGCTGAATGAAAGGCATGCCCTTTGCTTACGGAATTGGGAGATTGAGGGGGATACGACGCATTTATGGCGATTTAACCTGCAGTATATGGAGTATCTGGTTCCTTTGGCGGTCTGTTACCAAAGGACGAAAGAAGAAAAGTACTATCAAAAGGTGAAAACCTATCTGGAGAAATGGATGGATTGTTTTCCAGTGGGTTCCGGGGATGCTTGGAATGCATATACGATTTCCGAGAGGGCTGTCAATTGGCTGATTGTCATGGACTTGTTGGAGGAGCGGCTATCATGCGACGAGGACTTCCGACAGCGTGTAGAGCGGTCCCTCTATTGCCAATACCAGTATTTGAGGACCCATCAGGAGAAGCATTTATTAGGGAATCATTATTTTGAAAACCTAAAAGCATTGGTCCTTTTATCCATTGCCTTTGTTGAACCAGACCTCACGAGACGATATCTGGCGGATTTTATGGGGCAGGTCAGAGAGCAGGTCCTCCCGGATGGAATGCATTATGAAAGAAGCTTCCTGTATCATAACATTATCTTGGAAGATATGATACGTGTCCATGTTGCCCTATACCAAACCCGGCGTTATGAGGAAATAGCAGAGGACCTGACGCGGGTTTTGGTCCGTATGGCGGGGTGTGCCTGGGCATTTGAGGGCGGGCTGCAGAGGATTCCTCTGTTCAATGATGCCGGAGATAATGTGGCAAAGCCAGTGGAAGCCCTCATAAGTGAGGTAAGTGCGGTTGCAAGTTTTGAAGAAAAAAATACGAAAGGTATTGATTGTTTACCGAATTCGGGTTATTATAAGTATTGTTGCGGCGATCTGACCTTTCTTATTGATTGCGGCGAAATCGCTCCGGCTTATATTCCAGGACATGGTCACTGTGATTGCTTAAGTTACGAGATGTATTTTAAGGGAGTTCCTGTCTTAGTGAATTCTGGGACTTATCAATACCAATCTTCCAAGAGGGATTTTTTCCGAAGTACCCAGGCGCACAATTGCTTTACCGTGGATGGCTTCCAGCAAAGCCAATGCTGGGGAGAGCACAGAGTGGCGAAGCGAATTGGAAAGGTTTGGGCAGAGAGGAATGAAAAGACTTTCTCGGGAGGATGCACATTTTGGAATGGGATCCGGGTCCGCCGAACGATAGAGTTCGATGAGGACGCCATTCTTGTTCGAGATAGTTGTGACAATAGGGAAAATGCCGTTCTTCAATCTTATGTCCATATCGCTCCTGGCATAGGGCTTTCCGAGGTTGGAGAGAGAGAATACAAGTTATATGACAGAACGCAGGATATGGTCTTCTTCCTACAAGTGTTGTCCGCTGATCACGTGACGGTCCATCAGGAAGATGAATTGTGTGATTATTCCGCAGCATTTGGCAGCCTGGAACATAAGGATGTCCTTGAAGTTTGGGGTTTGCCGGGCGAAGAGGTCGTATATAAAATACATTGGAGGAAATCAAAATGGTAAATGTAGTTGGATTAGGGTATATCGGGCTTCCCACGGCGTTGATGCTGGCCAGCCACGGCATCCGTGTTATCGGAACGGATTACAATGCACAGTTGGTGAAGACTTTAAATCAAGGGAAGACCACATTTAAAGAGGAAGGCTTGGACGAATTATTCCAAGAGGCAATGAAAGCCGGCATAAAATTTTCTAATCAGTATCAAAGTACGGATATGTATATCATTTCCGTGCCGACGCCTTATGACGAGGTGAGCAAGAAAGTAGATGCCACGTATGTGGAAAAGGCGGTCGAGGCAGTCCTTTCAGTTTGCCCTAAGGGGGCTATTATAGTAGTGGAATCCACGATTTCCCCTGGAACAATCAATCGTCATGTCCGTCCACTTGTATTGCAAAAGGGATATGAGATTGGAAAGGATATCCATTTAGTCCATGCGCCGGAAAGAATCATTCCGGGGAATATGGTCTATGAGCTGGTTCATAATTCGAGGACCATTGGTGCCGACGACAAGGAAATCGGTGAAAAGGTGAAAAAGGTCTATTCCTCTTTCTGTGAAGGGGAGATTGTCGTGACGGATATCCGAACGGCGGAAATGACCAAGGTGGTAGAAAACACATTCCGTGACATTAATATCGCTTATGCAAACGAATTGGCTAAAATATGTCGTTCGGATAATATGGATGTTTATGAGATCATTCGGATTGCTAATAAGCATCCCCGCGTCAATATTCTGCAGCCAGGTCCCGGAGTGGGCGGACATTGTATTTCCGTGGATCCTTGGTTCTTGGTGGGAGATTATCCTGGACTGGCAAATATCATATTGGCAGCCCGCAAGATCAATGATTCCATGCCGGAGTTCGTATTAGGACGAATCCACGATATTATGCAGGAAAGAGGCATGACGGATGTAGGCAGGGTAGGTCTGTATGGACTTACATACAAGGAAAATGTAGATGACATGCGTGAAAGTCCTACCTTGCAGATGCTGGAAAGTATGGAGAAGCATTTGTGTGGACACTTGGTTAAAGTGTATGATCCTTATATTACAAGGGATGTCGTGCCAAATCAGTACCATGATTTGGATGCTTTCCTGAAGGACATCGACTTGATTGTCTTACTGGTCGGTCATGATGAAATTAAGGCGAATATGGATAAGCTTCGTGGGAAAGTGATTCTTGATACTAGGAAGATTTGTGAGATTGAGGGGACATATCGGCTGTAAGGGAGAATGCTTTATTTTATCATCAGAGAAACATCAGAAGTAATGAATTAATTATTGTAACTTAAGTGATTGCTGGTTCTTGCCGTGCAGGAATGATTCTGATATAATTGGGATGAAATATTTGGGAGTGCATTAAAGTAATGAAACAACTATTTTTAATGGTAGATAATGGCGATGTAGAATTAATTGAAACCCCTTATCCAGTTGTAAAGGAGAATACAGTAGTAGTTGAAACTTTATACTCTGCAGTTAGTGCGGGTACGGAGCGGAGTCTCTCGTCGTTTGGAGAAAAGAATCTGCTTCAAAAAATGCTTGAGCGCCCCGACCAGGTGCAAAAGGTCCTGGATAAGATGTCTACTGATGGTATTCTGACGGCTACGGAAGCAGCATTTAAGAAACTACATGAACCAATGCCGATGGGATATTCTGCAGTGGGCAAGGTGATTCAGTGTGGTCGTAATGTTACCAAGGTGCAACCAGGTGATAATGTTGTCATGGCTGGACAAGCATATCACAGTGAAGTAAACCGAGTCAATCAAAATTTGATCGCTAAGATTCCGGAGCGCATATTGGATTTGAAACCTTATGCATTTTGTGCGTTGGGTGGTATTGCGCTGGAAGGGATACACCAGGCAAAAGTTATTCCTGGTGAAACGGTTGCAGTGATTGGGATGGGGCTATTAGGTAATATTTTAAGCAGAATTTTACATGCTTATGGATGTGATGTCATTGGTTATGATATCGTGGATAAGTCTTTGGAAAAGACATGCCTTAGGGCATTTATCAAATCAGATGATGAAAATGCAGTAGAAAAGACAAAAGCCCTAACAATGGGACGTGGTGTAGATAAGGTTATCATTACAGCTTCTACAAATAGTAATGCCCCTATTGATTTGTCTGCAGCAATTGCAAGAGATAGGGCGATTATATGTATGATAGGGGTGACTCAGATGAACTTGAATCGCCGCCCTTATTATGAAAAAGAACTGACTTTTACCATGGCTAGGTCTTACGGGCCTGGAAGGTATGATGTTAATTACGAGCAAAAAGGGTTTGATTATCCTATTGGATTTGTTAGGTTTACAGAAGGAAGAAATCTGGAAGAGTTTGTTAGACTATTGTCGAATGGATTGGTTGATTTATCAGACTTAATTACACACAGGTATCGTTTTGAAGATGCGAAAGAGGCTTACCAATTAATCACCTATAATACACATAAGGAGCATTATATTGGTGTACTTTTAGAGTATGGAGCCAATGAGGAAAAGTATTGTGCCAAAGTTACTTTCCGCAGGAAAACAAATGCGCCGGATGGCGGCATGGTCCGCGTGGGGCTGATAGGGGCCGGGGGGTTCGCC
>CANPWC010000012.1 GCA_947581905.1 uncultured Acetatifactor sp. | reverse complement strand
ACGTCTTGTGTTTTACAGTAATATATTCAGTTTTCAAGGAACTCGAAAGGGGCAATACCTTTTGACGCCCTAATCATGCTATAATAGGACTGCAAAAGAGCGGAAACACACATAAAGTGAGATTTGCTATAATACTGTCGATTTGTGAATAGAAAAGGAATGAAGAACGTGGATAAACGCTTAGTCGGAAAATGGTATAAAGAAGATATGGGAGAAACCATAAATATTTTTGATGAAACTCCCCTTCGCATGAAAATGTCGTTTTCATCAACCGGATTTTATAATTTTGAGCCAAACTGCGTTTATGAAAAGGACGGATATTTGTGCTACGAAATCAACGATGAATACTATCGTATGGTATATCATGTCCGATATGCAAACGGAGGGCTTGAAGGCTTTTACATTCAGCATGGGAAAACGACGCCGATTAAATACGTAAAGCTCGACGATGTACCCGAAGACGCTTCCTATAAATATTCCCCCACGAAAATATACGTTCCGAATACGGATAAAACAAGGATTGAGATTCTAAAGCAATACGCCGAATACGACAGAAGTACAGAATATGGGGTAGGCAATGCGTTCGTTTTGGGCGGGGACGTTCCTCAAATACTGGAAAAATATGATTATCCTGAATATATAAATGGCTTGGACAATACCAAGGATGAAATTGTTTTCAGGCTTCTTGATTTTACGTGCGATCATTTTGGACATAATGGTTCCGGCGGAATGGGATCCGGCAAAATGATAACCAACATCATTGAGTTTTGCGAAAAAAATGACCACAAATCCAATTGCCGGGGACTTGCAATTCTCTTAGCTTCACTCCTTCGTTTGAACGGGATCAAGGCGCAGCATATTACTTGTATGCCTTACGAAGATCCTTTTGAAGATTGCCATGTGGTAGTAGATTGCCTTTTGCCGTCGGGAAAGCGCATCATGCTTGATCCAACTTATCGGCTGTATTTGAAAGATAAGGCAGGCGAATATGTATCGCTGCCTCGGCTTCGTGAGCTTTTATTGGCAGATGAACCGATTTTTGAAAATCCCGCCGCAAGCTATAACGGAACGGGATTTGATAAAGAGTATCATAGGAACTACATGATCAAAAACGCCTTCCGCTTCGCTCGTTGCACCTTAAACAAAGATGGGGTTGATGGACGAACGGAAAATTCAAAATATATAGAATTGGTTCCGCAGGGGTATCCGACGGATAAGTTTTCCGAAAGCAGAAAAGCGGACTTCGTTTATAATAATGCAGAGTTTTGGCGGATATAGGAAACATATTAAAGTTATCATCTTTTTGGCTGGCAAGATAAATCTATTCGACGTTCGCCGTACTGTACACCGCGGTAAAAGCCCGATAACGCTTCGCACGGAATATCGGGAAAGTAAAATCGCCTTTTGGTAAAATAAAGGCAGACAAGGAGGGAGAACATTGACTGGATCACCGGGTTGCAAAAAGGCCATATACAAAAAAGGTTTTACAAAGACTTGATTTTAACAAGTGTGTTCAGAATATATCATTCAAGGAATTAGTAGATGCTGAAAAAGAATTAGCGTTGCCGGATTTTCCTGTTTTGGCGCTTGACGGGTCTTGATTCTTACTTTATAATAAGTTGAAGCATGACTAGGGAAAGGTGTATGGGCACGCATGATAAAGAGTATGACAGGGTATGGCCGCTGTGAGATCGCGGCGGACGACCGTAAGTTTACGGTGGAGATTAAATCGGTCAACCATCGATATCTGGAATTTAATATCAAGATGCCGAAGAAGCTGAATTTCTTCGAATCCGCCATCCGCGCGGAATTGAAACGGTATATTTCCAGGGGCAAGGTGGATGTGTTCATTGCTTATGAAGACTTGTCGGAGAACAATGCGTGCATCCGTTATAACCGTGACCTGGCGGCGGAATATCTGGAGTATCTGGACCAGATGGCGCGGGAGTTCGGCTTGGAGAATGACGTGAAGGTTTCCACCCTTTCCAAATATCCGGACGTGTTCGTCATGGAGGAGCAGTCCGTAGATGAGGAAGAGCTGTGGAAAGAGCTCCAAAAAGCCATTTCCGGCGCGGCGGAGGGATTCGTCCAGACCAGGATGGCGGAGGGCGAGAATCTGAAGGGGGACCTTTTGGAGAAGCTCGACGGCATGCTGAAGCTGGTGGAACAGGTCGAGGAGCGTTATCCCAAGGTCCAGGTCCAGTACCGGGACCGCCTGGCGGAAAAGGTGCGCGAGCTGATCGGGGATACCCAGGTGGATGAGGGGCGGCTTTTGACAGAGGTCGCCATTTTCGCGGACCGCATCTGCGTGGACGAGGAAGTGGTGCGCCTGCGCAGCCATATCGAGGCTACCGCCAAGACGCTGCGCGAAGGCGGAAGCGTCGGCAGGAAGCTGGACTTCATCGCGCAGGAGATGAATCGGGAGGCGAACACCATCCTTTCCAAGGCGAACGACCTGGAGGTGTCTGGAGCTGCCATTGAATTGAAGACAGAGATCGAGAAGGTGCGCGAACAGATCCAGAATATTGAATAAGCGATATATATTGCCGCGGAATGGAGTTGGACTATGAACAGGTTGATCCATATAGGCTTTGGCAACATGGTCAACACTTCTAAGATCGTCGCCATCGTGAGCCCGGATTCCGCGCCCATCAAGCGCCTGGTCCAGAAAGCGAGGGAGGATGGGACGGCGATCGACGCCACCCAGGGCAGGAAGACCAAGGCCGTATTGGTGATGGAGGAGGGCAGGCTGGTGTTATCCGCCCTATTGCCAGAGACGATCGCTGGCAGGGCCCAGGGGGCGCTTGGCGCGAAAGAAGATGCGGAGGAAGCTTTCGGGGAATAAGCCCCCTGAAAACGGGGAGGGGCACCCCGTGAGGGAATAAGCCCCATAAGGCAGGATGGCGGCGCCATTATGGCGGGCCGGAAAGGAAGGCATGTCGAAAAGAGGGATCTTAATCGTGATATCCGGGTTTTCCGGCGCGGGAAAGGGGACCATCGTCAGGCATTTAATGGAAAAATATGACAACTATGCCCTGTCGATCTCCATGACCACCAGGCCTCCCCGCAAGCAGGAACAGGATGGCGTGGATTATTTTTTTGTAACGAAGGAACGGTTTGAACGGGCGATCGAAGAGGAGGGGCTGATCGAGTATGCCGCATATTGCGGCAACTACTATGGCACGCCCAGGGCATATGTGGAGGAACAGCTGTCCCAGGGCAAGGATGTGATCCTGGAGATTGAGATCCAGGGGGCGTTAAAGATCAAGAAGAAGTTCCCGGAGTGCCTGCTTTTGTTCGTGATGCCGCCTAATGTGGAGGAGCTTCGCAAACGTTTGGTGGGCAGGGGGACGGAAACCCTGGAAGTCATTGAGGAGCGCCTTAAAAGGGCAAGCGAGGAGTCAGAGGGCATAGAAGCCTATGATTATATCATACGGAATGAGGAAATTGAGGAAAGCGTAGAGCAGGCCCATAGGCTGGTAGAAGCGGCCAGATCCGCCCCGGCGCGCCAAGAAGCGTTTATCCGCAAGATCAGGGAAGAGTTGAAAACGATAGCGAAAGGAGCAGAATAATGTTACATCCGTCTTATTCAGATTTGATGAAAGTGGTCAACAGTGAGGTAGAACCGGGCGATGCGCCGGTGGTCAACAGCCGTTATTCCATCGTGATGGCGACCGCGAAGCGGGCCAGGCAGCTGATCAGCGGGGAAGAGCCCTTAGTCAAGGAGAGGATCAACAAGCCCCTGTCCGTGGCGGTGGAAGAATTAAGCCAGGGCAAGATTAAGATTTTAAACGAGGAAGATGAAGAATAAGGACATGAAGATTATGTTTATCTCCCTTGGCTGTGATAAGAACCTGGTGGACTCCGAGATGATGCTGGGCATGCTTAAGGACGGCGGATATGAATTCACGTCCGACGAATCGGAAGCCGACGTGGTGGTGGTGAATACCTGTTGCTTTATCAATGACGCCAAGGAAGAGAGTATCAATACTCTGCTGGAACTGTCCGAACTTCGCCGGCAGGGGCGGATCAAGGCTTTGATCGCGGCCGGCTGCCTGGCCCAGAGGTATCGCGAAGAGATCCAGGAAGAGATTCCGGAAGTGGATGCCATCGTGGGGACGACGGCGATTGAAGAAATCGTAAAGTCGGTAGAGGAAGTCCTGTCAGGGGCCGGACGGAACCATTATGCGGATTTGGACAAAGCGCCTGTCGTGGGGGCCAAGCGGGTCGTCACCACGGGAGGGCATTTTGCATACCTGAAAATAGCGGAAGGCTGTGACAAGCGCTGCACGTATTGCATCATTCCCAAGGTGCGGGGGCCTTATCGCAGCGTGCCGATGGAAGAGTTGCTGCGGCAGGCGGAGGAACTTGCAAAGGAGGGCGCGAAGGAGCTGATCCTGGTCGCCCAGGAGACCACCCTGTATGGGGTGGACCTTTACGGGGAAAAGAGGCTGCCGCAGCTTCTTCGCGCCTTGGCGCGGATCGATGGGATCAAGTGGATTAGGCTCTTATATTGTTACCCGGAGGAGATTACGGACGAATTGATCGAAGTCATGCGGACGGAGCCAAAGGTCTGCCATTACCTGGATCTGCCCATCCAGCACGCCTCGGACCGTATTCTGCGGCGCATGGGCAGGCGGACCAATAAGGGGCAGCTTTCGGCGCGGATCCGTGCGCTTCGGGAAGCCATCCCCGACATTTGCTTAAGGACCACGTTGATCGTGGGCTTTCCCGGGGAGACGGAGGAAGATTTTGAAGAACTGATGCAGTTCGTGGATGAGACGGAATTCGACCGTTTGGGCGTGTTCGCCTATTCCCAGGAAGAAGATACGCCTGCCGCCGCATGGCCGGACCAGGTGGAGGAAGAGGTCAAGGAGGACCGGCGCAGGCAGGTCATGGAGCTGCAGCAGGAGATTTCCTATGACCGGTCCGAGGGCATGGTCGGCCGCGTCCTGGATGTGATGATTGAGGGCAAGGCGGCGGACGAGGATGTCTATGTGGCCAGGACTTATCGGGACGCTCCTGATGTAGACGGTTATCTTTTCCTGGAGTTGGATGGGGCGGACCCCCAGTTCATGACGGGGGACTTCGTGAAAGCCCTGGTGACGGATTCCAGCGAGTACGACCTGATCGGGGAAATCTGCCATGAATAAGCGCCTGGACTTGCCGGCGTGGACATGCTGTTTTGGGATGCTGTTTTGGGAAGACGCGCGCCTGATGGCGGGCGGGGAGGGATGTAGATGAATCTGCCTAACAAATTGACGATCTTTCGAGTAATATTGATCCTGCCTTTCGTGCTGCTTTTGCTGGGCGGCCATGCCGGATGGTTCGGCGAGGCCGCGGCGACGGATTATATCGCTTTGGCGATCTTCATCGTGGCAAGCCTGACCGATTTGATCGACGGCAAGATCGCCCGTAAGTACCACATGGTGACGAATTTCGGCAAGTTCATGGATCCCCTGGCGGATAAGCTTTTGGTCTGCGCGGCCATGATCGCCATGATCGAGCTGGGGAGGATCCCCTCCTGGGTGGTCATCATCATTATCAGCAGGGAGTTCATCATCAGCGGCTTCCGCCTGATCGCTTCGGACAACGGGGTGGTGATCGCGGCAAGCTATTGGGGGAAGTTCAAGACGACGTTCCAGATGGTCATGATCTGCCTGATGATCGCCAATATCCCGCAGCTTAAGCTGTTGACGGATATCGTGATGTGGGCGGCCTTGGCGCTGACCGTGGTGTCCCTGGTGGATTACCTGGTAAAGAACGCGGGCGTGATGAAAGAGACGAAGTAGGGGCGTGGAAGCCATTCCGCGTAAAGGGCATATGGCGTTCGCTCCGGAATGGAGATTAAGATGACGGTGGAAATCATTTGCGTGGGGACGGAGCTGCTCTTGGGCAACATCGTGAATACCAACGCGGCTTATCTGGCGGGCAAGTGCGCCGGCTTAGGGCTGTCCTGCTATCATCAGCAGGTGGTCGGGGATAACGCGCAGCGCCTGGAGGATGCCATTCGGCTGGCCATCTCCAGGTCCGATATCGTGATCTTATCAGGCGGGCTGGGGCCTACGGAAGACGACCTGACGAAAGAGACGGCGGCGCGCTGCATGGGCAGGGAGCTCGTCATGGACGAGGAATGCAGGAAGAAGATCGATTCTTATTTTAAAAAAAGGGGCATGGAGGCCACGGAAAACAACTGGAAGCAGGCCATGGTACCGGAGGGCGGCATTGTGCTGGACAACCCGAACGGCACCGCGCCGGGGCTGCTCCTGAAAGGGGAGCAGGCGCACCTGATCCTTTTGCCGGGTCCGCCCCTGGAGTTGGTTCCCATGTTCGAGGAGAGCGTAGCCCCTTACCTGAATGCCCTGGGGCTTGGCGTGATTTATTCCCAAACCGTGAAGCTGTGCGGCATTTCGGAGAGTGAGGCGGAGACTCTGATCCGGGACCTGGTCGATGGGCAGGCCAACCCTACTGTCGCGACCTATGCCAAGACCGGAGAGGTCCACATCCGCGTGACTGCCAGGGCGGAAAATGAGAAAGAGGCGAAAAAGCTGCTGAAGCCTCTGGTCAAGGAATTGAAAACGAGGTTTGGCTCTTATATCTACAGCACCGAAGAAGACGTCACGCTGGAGCGCGCCGTCGTGGACCTGTTGATCGCCAACAAGCTGTCCGTGACCTGCGCGGAATCCTGCACGGGCGGCCGCCTGTCCGCGCGCCTGATCAATGTGCCCGGCGTCTCGGAGGCTTACAAGTGCGGTTACGTGACTTATTCCAATAAAGCGAAACGTAAAATCTTGGGCGTGAAAAAAAGCACGCTGCAGAAATATGGCGCGGTCAGCAAGCAGACGGCGGAGGAGATGGCCAAAGGGGCCGCCCGCCAGGCCAAGGCTGACGTGGCGGTGGCGGTCACAGGGCTGGCGGGGCCGGACGGCGGCACGCAGGAAAAGCCTGTGGGGCTGGTCTACATCTCCTGCTGCGTGAAAGGCAAGGTCACGGTCAAGGAATATCATTTTAGCGGCAGCCGGGAAAAAATAAGAGAGTCCAGCACATCGGCAGCCTTAGCCCTTGCGCGCCGCTGCATGCTGGAGTATTTCAGCAAGGTCACGTTTGGTAAAGAATAGGCTTTTCTTAAAAAACCATAAAATCCCGTCTGGGAATTGCATTCTTCTTTTCGCTATGGTAAAGTGGATTTGTCTGATAACTTATCATCTGTAAGAAGCCTAAGCCCCCTTGCCGCCGCGGGGTCGCGTGGCGGTCTGCGACTTTAAGCGGACTTATCCGCCGCCGCAGGATGGGAGGGCTTCGGTGGAATCTCTGGTGCAGTTCTGGCATTTCGCCAAAAGTTTCAAGACAAGGACTTTATAGCGGGGGAGGGATGCCTATGGGGACGGTCTGCTGACTGTGTGAGCGCGGTTCCGCAAACCAAACAGGTTTGGCTTTGGAACAAGTTTGGCTTTGGAACAAGTCCGGCTTTGGAACAGGTTCGGCTTGGGCGCGGAGTGAAGTGTAGCGAAGATAAAGCAAACGGCATCATGTCGTGAAAAAAAGGTTGACAAACCCGAACAAATGTTTTATCCTGGAAACAGAACGTTTGTTCTGCTTTTACAGGGCGCAAGGAACTCTGGGATGGAGGATGAGAATGGAGAAATCTGAGAGAATGAAGGCGCTGGAAGCGGCGCTTGGCAAGATTGAGAAGGAATATGGCAAGGGGACGGTGATGCGCCTTGGGGATCCGGCTGCGCAGATGAACGTGGAGACGATCCCCACAGGTTCCCTGAGCCTGGACATCGCTTTAGGCTTGGGCGGCATCCCCAAGGGGAGGATCGTGGAGATCTACGGTCCCGAATCCAGTGGTAAGACCACGGTCACGCTGCATATGATAGCCGAGGTCCAGAAGAGGGGCGGCATCGCCGGGTTCATTGACGCGGAGCATGCCTTGGATCCCGTCTATGCGAAGAATATTGGCGTGGACATTGACAATTTGTATATCTCCCAACCGGACAACGGGGAGCAGGCGTTGGAGATCACCGAGACCATGGTGCGTTCCGGCGCTGTGGACATCATCGTCATAGACTCCGTGGCCGCGCTGGTCCCTAAAGCGGAGATCGACGGCGATATGGGGGATTCCCATGTGGGACTGCAGGCGCGCCTGATGTCCCAGGCTTTGCGGAAGCTGACCGGCATCGTCAGCAAGTCCAACTGCACCGTCGTGTTCATCAACCAGCTGCGTGAGAAAGTGGGTGTGATGTTCGGCAACCCGGAGACGACCACCGGCGGCAGGGCCTTGAAGTTCTATGCGTCCGTCCGCCTTGACGTGCGAAGGATCGAGTCCTTGAAGCAGGGCGGTGAAGTGATTGGCAACCGCACCCGCGTGAAGGTGGTGAAGAATAAGATCGCCCCGCCGTTCAAGGAGGCGGAGTTCGACATCATGTTTGGGGAAGGCATCTCTACCGTGGGCGACATCCTGGACCTGGCCGCCAGCATTGACGTGGTCAACAAGTCCGGCGCATGGTTCGCCTATGAAGGGAACAAGATCGGGCAGGGACGTGAGAACGCCAAGCAATACCTGAAGGACCATCCCGAGGTGACGGATGAGATCGAGAGGAAAGTGCGCGCCCATTTCGGGCTGGCAGGCACTGGCAAGGAGGCGGGGGAAGCCGCGAAGGATGAGACATGACGGTCACGGAAATTTTGGACGTGTCCAAGACCCGATGTAAAGTGATGATTGACCAGGAATTCGCCTTTGTGCTGCACAAAGGCGAATTGCGTCAGTACCACTTGCAGGTGGGGGAGGAAGTACGGATAGAGGACTACCGGACGATCCTGGAGGAGGTCCTGCCCAAGCGGGCCAGGGCAAGGTGCCTGAATTTATTGAAAAGCAGGGATTATACCGTCTGGCAGCTAAGAAATAAGCTCTGCAGGGACGCTTATCCGCGGCAGGTCGTGGAGGATGCCTTGGATTATGCCGCCTCGTTCCACTATATTGACGACCTGCGTTACGCGCGGAACTTTATCGAAGCATATGCGGATTCCAGGAGCAGGATGCGGATCGTGCATGACCTGGCGTCCCGGGGCGTCCCAGACAGGCTCATCCGGCAGGCCTGGGGCTTATGGGAGGAAAGCGGCGGCGGACAGGAGGAAGAGGCGGTTATCCGCAGGCTTTTGGAGAAGAAAGGCTATGATCCGGAGCAGGCCGATTACGTCCAGAAAGGAAAGCTCTATGCCTCCCTTGTAAGGAAAGGCTTTGCCCCCGACCAGGTCCAACATGCCTTGGATGGCATTTCATGGACATAGGGTGGAAATTTCACAAAAATCTCTTTCTTTTACTTGACATAACCAACAAATCAGTTTAAAATTTAACTGTTGTGAATTGCTTGCTCATGTGCAATGTTCATACGAGGAAAATTGAATAAGGAGGTGCTCCTGTAGTGTTAGGCTATGTGGTGACTGCGTTGGCGGCGATCGCCATATCCGCTGTCGTGACCTACTTCGTGACCACCGTCCACCAGAAGAAAGTGACGGAGACCACGATCGGGAACGCGGAGGATAAGGCGAGGGAGATCATCGACGAGGCTTTGAAGACTGCAGAGACGAAGAAGCGCGAAGCCCTGCTTGAGGTCAAGGAAGAGTCCATTCGTACGAAGAATGACCTTGATAAAGAGATCAAAGAGCGTAGGGCGGAAGTGCAGCGTGATGAACGCAGAGTCCAGCAGAAGGAAGCCAATATCGATAAGAAAGCCGATGCTCTTGAAAAACGCGAAACGAGCCTTTCAGCCAGGGAAGAGAACCTGAACAAGATGAAGGTTGAGATTTCCAAGCTGAATGAGCAAAGATTACAGGAACTGGAGCGAATTTCCGGATTGACCTCTGAACAAGCAAAAGACTACTTATTGAAAATTGTTGAGGATGAAGTAAAGCATGAATCGGCCGTGATGATCAAGGAAATGGAGAGTCGGGCCAAAGAAGAAGCAGACAAAAAGGCGAAGGAATTGATCGTGTCTGCGATTCAGAGATGTGCTGCAGACCATGTCTCTGAAACAACGATTTCCGTCGTACAGCTACCCAACGATGAAATGAAAGGAAGGATCATTGGCCGAGAGGGAAGGAACATCCGTACCCTGGAGACCATGACCGGCGTGGACCTGATCATAGACGATACGCCGGAGGCAGTCATCCTGTCCGGGTTCGATCCGATCCGCCGAGAGGTGGCAAGGATCGCCTTAGAGAAGCTCATCGTGGATGGGCGCATCCATCCGGCCAGGATTGAGGAAACGGTAGAGAAAGCGCAAAGAGAAGTAGAAGTAATGATTAAGGAAGAGGGCGAGGCCGCCACGTTGGAAGTCGGCGTGCATGGCATTCACCCCGAACTTGTAAAATTACTCGGAAAGATGAAGTTCAGGACCAGTTATGGGCAGAACGCCTTAAAGCATTCCATCGAGGTCGCCCAACTGTCTGGGCTGCTTGCCGCGGAGATGGGCCTGGATGTCAGGCTGGCGAAGCGGGCGGGCTTGCTCCATGATATCGGCAAGGCGGTCGACCATGAGATGGAAGGCTCCCATATCCAGCTGGGCGTGGAACTATGCAGAAAATACAAGGAGAATGCTACGGTCATCAATGCCGTGGAATCCCATCATGGCGATGTAGAGCCAACTTCCCTGATTGCATGTATTGTACAAGCTGCTGATACAATCTCTGCTGCAAGGCCAGGGGCTAGAAGGGAAACACTGGAAACCTATACTAGCAGATTGAAACAATTAGAAGAAATCACAAACAATTTCAAAGGTGTCGAAAAATCTTTTGCTATTCAGGCAGGTCGTGAAGTTCGTGTAATGGTGGTGCCGGAGCAGATCACGGATGCGGATATGGTCCTTTTGGCGCGTGATATTTCCAAGCAGATTGAAGCCGAGCTGGAATATCCCGGACAGATCAAGGTCAATGTCATCCGTGAGAGCCGAGTGATCGATTATGCGAAGTAAGCTGCCAGACAGTTCGAATCTGAATCACAAAAAAGAAATGATAAGCCGGGCGGATGTTTTTTCATCCATGCCCGGCTTCCTAATGCCCAGATCCCTGATGCCTGGCTTCCTGATGTCTAACTTCCCAATGTCCGCAGGAGTCCGAGGCTTGTCGTGCATGTCTTGTTTCCTGTCGTGCCGCGTATTGTGCAGATATCCCTATTTTCCGCATAAAAATCCCGAAACTCATGCAAAATGTATAAAATGACGATTTTTAGAAATTTTGGCTTGTTTTTCACAATCTCTTATAGTATGATGGGTGGAGTGTATGATTGTATACGATTATGCACGGATATCCAAAGCGGGGCGCGGCGCTTTTCAGCTCCTTGCCGCGCAAAAGCTTTGAAAGAGCAATCACAATGGAGGAAGCCATGAAAGCATATCGGGAAATGAGCAGGGAGGAACTCCTTGCATTGAAGGCAGAACTGGAAGCTGCTTATGAAGAAGCGAAAGGAAAGGGGCTTAAGTTGGACATGTCCCGCGGCAAGCCGGGCGTGACCCAGCTGGATATGGGCATGGGACTTATGGACGCCTTGAACTCTTCTTCGGACATGAAGACCATGGACGGCGTGGACGTGCGTAATTACGGAAGCTTAGAGGGGATAACCGAGGCGAAGCACCTGATGGCGGACATCATGGGCGTGGACCAGGAGAACGTCATCGTCTGCGGCAACGCCAGCCTGACGATCATGTTTGATGCGGTGTGCCGTTCCGTGACCCATGGCGTGATGGGCAATACCCCCTGGTGCAAGCTGGACAAGGTGAAATTCCTCTGTCCGGTGCCCGGTTATGACAGGCATTTCGCCATCACCCAGCATTTTGGCATTGAGATGATCAACGTGCCGATGACGCCCCAGGGTCCGGACATGGATATGGTGGAGCGCCTGGTAAGTGAGGATGAAGCCGTCAAGGGAATCTGGTGCGTGCCGATGTATTCCAATCCGCAGGGCTATTCTTATTCCGATGAGACGGTGAGGCGTTTTGCCGCCTTGAAGCCTGCGGCGAGGGATTTCCGCATTTACTGGGATAACGCATACGCCATCCATCATTTATATGACGACAGGCAGGACTCCATCCTGGATATCCTGGGAGAGTGCGAGAAAGCGGGCAATCCTGACATGGTCTATGAGTTCTGCTCCACCTCCAAGATAAGCTTTTCCGGGGCTGGCATCGCCGCCATGGCCACATCGAAGGCGAACATGGCGGATATCCGCAAGTCCCTGGCGATCCAGACCATCGGTTATGACAAGGTCAACCAACTGCGCCATGTACGGTATTTCCGCAACCGGGAAGGGCTGATGGAGCACATGCGCAAGCATGCCGCCCTTATGCGTCCTAAGTTTGAGGCGGTGCTGGGGGTCCTGGACAGCGAGCTGGACGGGCTGGGGATCGGCACTTGGACCCATCCCAACGGAGGCTACTTCATTTCTTTTGAAGCCATGGACGGCTGCGCCAAGGCGATCGTGGCAAAATGCAAGGAAGCCGGCATGGTGTTGACCGGGGCCGGAGCCACGTTCCCCTATGGGATCGATCCTAAGGACAGCAATATCCGGATCGCGCCCTCTTTCCCGACGCCGGAAGAGATGAAGCAGGCCGCCGCCTTGTTCGCCCTGTGCGTGAAGCTGGTCAGCGTAGATAAGCTTCTGGCTTGTTAGGAGGGGCGTATGGCGGAAGGATTCAAGCGCATCAAGAGGGAGCTGGTGGCAAAGGGGCGCATCCTGGATTATTACCACGACACGATGCAGATCCCGAACGGAAATATCGCGGTATGGGACTTTATCCAGCACAACGGGGCGGCTGCCATCGTGCCGGTACGGGAGGATGGGAAGCTGCTCTTGGTAAGGCAATACCGCAACGCCTTGGAGCGGGACACGTTGGAGATCCCGGCGGGAGGGCTTCATCCTGGGGAGCCTACCAAGCTTGCCGCCCTAAGGGAGTTGGAGGAGGAGACGGGATACCGCAGCGAGGATGCCCAGTTCCTCATTTCCATCCGGACGACGGTGGCTTTTTGCAATGAAAAGATTGACATTTATGTGGCGGACGACCTGCAGGCGGGGGAACAGCACTTAGACGAGGACGAATACATCCGCGTGGAGGCTTATACCGTCGAGGAGCTTACGGACATGATTTACCGGGGCGTGATCCAGGACGGCAAGACGGTCAGCGGCGTGCTGGCCTACGCCAGGAAATATGGAAAATAAAACGGGCAATGGGGGCATGCCGACCCGATCGGACGCATATATTGAGAGGAACAGGGAAAGGAAGGCCTGGATATGCGGATTCGATGGAAGAAGCTTTATATGGGGAGGCTGCCTCTGGCGCCCCTTTTTATTGTGGGCGTCCTGTTAGGGATCTTTGCCATGGCCTTGGGACGGGGGACCTTGCTGGACGGCACGGGGCTTTTGGATGAATACAGCTTATATCGGATGAAATATATGACTGTGGACTTCAAGGCGTTGTTCATCTATGTCCTGGGGCAAAGGCTGTCTGTGGTGCTTGTGCTGGGATTATTGGCGACGACTTACCTGGGACTGGCTGCCGACTGCCTGGCGGCAGGATGGTACGGTTTCTTGGGCGGCCTGTTTTTATCCGCCTCCCTGTTGCGCTATGGGATCAAGGGCATCCTGCTTTCCGTGGTGGGGGTGTTCCCGCAGTGTTTTTTTTATGTGCCTGCCTTCTTCCTTCTTATGGCTTGGTGCGAGCAGGTCTGCAAAGAGGTCTGTTATCGGAAGAACGTCGTCGGGAAAGAGGATGGGAAGCGCATCCTGCTGGAGGCTTTGCTGCGTCTTCTGGCCATTGTGTCGATCATGGCCGCGGGCTGCCTGCTGGAGGGCTATGTCAACCCGATCCTGATGACGGCTTTCCTCAAAATATTCTGATTCCCGGCAGCCTGGGACAGTCCCGGCTGCCGGTTTTCCTTAGGTGAAGCTTGGCAAAGCGCGCCGCAAAGGTCCGGGATGCAGGGTCATCCCCGTCCGCCGCAGAGGCGGGCGTAAGCGTCCAGGATATCCCCCTGGCGGTCCCCGGCGATGAAGTAGAAGTCGATTTGGGGCGCGTCCTCCCAACATAGATAAGAGCCATAGGCGGGCAGGTCGCAGCTAAAGGCGGGGGCGTCCGTCGCCAGGACGATGCCATAGCCTTTGTCGGAAAGCAGGAAAGGAAGCCTAACCTCTGCACCGGACAGGTACCTGGCGGTAGAACGTAAGGGCAAGCCGTCCTGGGAGGCGGGCCCTATGGCGTATAGATGTTCGTCCTTGACCCACTCCAGGAAGAGGCGGGAGCGCTTGCGCCCTCCCGGGGCGTCCTCTATCTGCCGGCATTCTTTTCGGCGCTCCGCCAGCAGGGGCTTTTGGCCGCGGGTCAGGTAGCGGAGGGATCCGTCCGACTTATCCAGCCGGACGAGCAGTTCGTCCGTGGAAAGCTCCACGGTTCCAACCGTCTCCTTGTACATCCAATAGGGGTCGGCCTTTTTCAGGGCGACCTTGGGATGCGCGCCCGGCAGGATTTGTCCGCCTTTGGCAAAGGTGACGCGCAGGATGGCGCTTCCTACGGGGCATAAGCGGAGGGTGCCGTAGCGGCTGGGCAGGTAGAGCCCATCCGCCTGTTTCATGGCCCAGCGCACGGATAGGTCGATCTTGGAATGCCCGGCCGGTCCAAGCAGCTGTGTGGGCGGCAGGTCGCCGAAAGATGGGGCGTCCGCCTTGGAGGCGGCAGGGGACTGGGGGTTCGGCGCGCTTTGGCGGGTCGCCTGGGTCCCGACGGCAGAGTAGGGACGCGTGCCGATTCCTCTGACGGGAGGCTGCGAAAGCGTTGCCTTAGGCAGGACCGCGCCCGGCCGCGGCCGGGCGGCGGGGCGGACCCCTGCGGCGGCGCGAGCGTTTGTGTTGTTCTCTGCAGGGCGTGAGGTCGCGCCGGTCCCTGCGGCGGCGGGGCGGGCCCCTGCGGCGCGTGAAGGTGCGGCGGCATCAGTGGGGCATGAAGCAGCGCTGGTCCCTGCGGGGCGTGAGGCAGCGCCGCCTTTTTCCACCTTGTCCGGCTGCGGCTGCACTTCAGGCAGGGGGTCCGCGACCAGGCCGGTCAGGTCCCCCTGGTAAAGGATGCACAATTCATGCAGGGCGCGGGTGGCGGCCACATAAAGCAGCTTGGCGTGTCCGTCATCCACAGGGTAATCCGTTCTCGTGGGGTCCAGGATCAGCACCGTGTCAAATTCCAGCCCTTTGGTATATTCTACCGGAAGCACCAGGATGCCTGCGCCGAACGTGGCCTTCTCCGGATCGTTTTCCATCACTTCGATGTATTTTCCCAATTCCTGGGAGGCGAAAGCGGCGCTCTCCGTGTCTCGGCAGATGACGGCGATGGTTTCAAATCCTTTCTTCTGCCAGGCGCGGCATTGGTCGGCAGCCTCCTTAAAGAGCCCCTCCTTTTCCTCCGCTTTTTGAAGCTTCACCGGCTCCCCATGGCGGATGATGGGTTCCGCCGGATAGACGTTAAAATGTCCATGGCGGAGGATGCGGGAGGCGAACTGGGAGATTTCCACCGTATTCCGATAACTTTTTTTCAAAATGCCGAAGCTGGCCATCTCGTCATAAAGCAGCAGGGCGCGCAGTTCCTCCCAGTCGTTTAAGCCGTAACCGAAGCGGATGTTCTGGGACACGTCCCCCATGACGGTGTAAGTGCAGCCCTGGATGCAGAAATGCAGGACGCGATAAGCCATCATGCCGAAGTCCTGGGCTTCGTCGATGACTATATGGTGGGCTTCGCTGATGACTTCGGTCTCCTTGACGCGTTTATAGAGGTAGGCCAGCGCGGCCAGGTCATACACGTCGAAGTCCTTGTCCGGGACGGTGACGGCAATCCCCTTGGCGGCCTGATGAAGCAGAAACTCCTGGTAAAGGGCGTAAATGGACTGTTTCCAGACCCGTTTGCCGTACCTGCCGCGGTAAGCCTTGATGATGGCCTTGCGCTCCGCCTCCGTATAGGAGATGCCCTTGCCCCAGAATTCCTCCCGGACCTTGTTTAACAGCCGTTCGTTTAGCATGTTGATCTTGCTTTGGATCGACACCCTGGGATTGCCCAGGATGTAGCGCTCCACGGCTTTCCCATCCATCAAAAGGATCAGCTTTTCCGGCGGGAGCGTTTCCTCGTTTGTTTCGTCATAGACGCCGGCGACCCCATTGCGGATGCCCTCCACGAACTGCCTGCGGTCCAGGTAGATGGAATCCCGGAGGATGGCGTCCCATTCCAGCTTGTCACAAAACGCTTTCAGGTCTTCGAACCAGCGCGTGGTTCCTTTTGCGCTGTCCGCGCCCGCCCTTAGCCCCGTCCTGATGCGGTATTTCTTTTCATCCCAATCCTCATAAAGGAGGCGGACGAAAAGCTGTTCCATGGTCATCTGGCGCACGCCATGGACGTCCAGGTCCGGGAGGACGCCGGTGATGTAGTTTAGCAGGATGCGGTTGCTGCCCACGATATAGAAGTCGTCCGGGCGGAAGCGCTCCGCATAGTTGTACAGGATATAGGATATGCGGTGCATGGCGACGGTGGTCTTGCCGGAGCCGGCCACGCCTTGGACGATGATGTTGTGGTAAGGCGACTTGCGGATGATCTTGTTCTGCTCTTTTTGGATGGTGGCGACGATCTCCCCTAAGACGGCCTGCTTGTTTTTCGCCAAATACTTGGTCAGCAGGTCATCGTTGGCGATTACTTCGCTGTCAAAATATTCCAGGAGCCTGCCGGCTTCGATTTCGTAGGTCCGTTTCAGCTTAAGGTCGATATGGATGCGCTTGCCGTCCGGCGCAAGGTAGCTGGAACGTCCCAGCCCGTTTTCATAGTAGGCGTTGGCTACAGGGGCGCGCCAGTCGACCACCGCCTGGTGGGTGGCGTCTATGGAGATGCCTCCCCTGCCGATGTAGAGGGACTCGTCCTTGCCAAGCGTCTCATCACGGAAGACGATCCTGCCGAAATAGGGCTTGGACAAGGCTTTCTCGTTGCGTTCCAAGGCACGCTTCATATGGTCATGGAGGGTGATGGTGTTGTTCAAGAGCGTGTAGACCTCGGCATCGTTGTCATGATAGTGCTCCAGCATCTCATCGATTTCCGATTGCATTTTGCCTACCTCTGCCCCATAATTCCTCACGTTGCGCTCGATGACGGCCAGGGTGTCCTTAAGGTGGGCTTCTTCGTCTGGACGGGAGGTTTTCGGGATAGGCGGAGTATGGTTGGATGGCATGTCGCTTGCTCCTTTCGCTTTGGATTGTGGTAGTAACAGTTCAGCCAGCCGCCTGATTTGATGGAAAATCGTGCTTGCACGAATTTTCCATCATGTCTGGCGGCTGAGGGGGCGCCATTTCATGAGCAAAGGTAGTCGCGGAGCGACGTAAAAGCGCGTAAGCGCGACTTTGCGAATGGCGCGGCTGAACTGTTACTTATAGTATCTATTATTTTATCGGAAAAATAAAAAAGGTCTAGACTTTTCTTTCAAAATGTGGTAAGCTACATAATGAAGTGTCGGTAAAAATGGCAAATCGCCTTTTTACCGTTTTTTTATATCGGTCGACGGCATCCGCCGGCGCTGCCAAGCCGTCCATAGGAGGCGGCAGGAGGCAAGCGTCGTGGAGGGCGTCCGTTAAGGCGGGTCCGTCGATGGAAAGGAAGGGAGGTTCCAAATATGGCGGTTTTACAGGTTAATTTCGTGTCACAGTCTTTGTGGCGGACGGTACAGGTCCAGGTGGTTTTGCCAGCGGACAAGCGGACGGCGGAGGGGAAGCTTTCGGGTCCGCAGAAATATAAGACGCTTTATCTGCTGCACGGTTATTGGGGGAATGATACCGATTGGCTGATGGGCACCCGCATCAAGCGTTGGGCGGAGGAGAAAGATTTGGCGGTCGTGATGCCCTCCGGCGACAACGCGTTCTATGTGGACCGGGCGGACGCCAGAAATTCCTATGGGGAATTTATTGGGAAAGAATTGGTGGAGGTCACTCGCCGGATGTTCCCGCTGTCGGACCGGCGCGAGGATACTTTCATCGGAGGGCTGTCCATGGGCGGCTTCGGCGCCATGCGTAACGGCTTGAAATACCATGACACCTTCGGACGCATCATATCCCTGTCTGGGGCGTTTCATCATTTTGAAAGTTCCCCGGATGCCTGGAGCGCTTATGATGAAAGCCTGTTCGGGGCGATGGAAGAGGCTGTGAACTCGGATAGGAACCCGGAGTTTTTGATCCGTGCGCTTGCCCGGAAGAAGCAGGAGGTCCCGGACCTTCCTTTGCCACAGGTATATATGGCGTGCGGCGTGGAGGATGGGTTGCTGGCATCTAACCGCTCTTGCGTGAAGCTTCTGCGGGAAAGCGGCTTTGAAGTGACCTATGAAGAGGGGCCTGGGGCCCATGAGTGGGATTTTTGGGACACCTACATTAAGAAAGTGGTGGACTGGCTGCCGCTGGAGTAGGGGAAACGCGGGCCAGCCCGGGCGCATGCGGGATGAAGAGTGGTTAGAGGCTGCGGGCCAGCCCGGGCAGGCGCGGGATGAGTGCGGTTAAAAGCTGCGGCCAGCCCGGGCGCATGCGTGTGGAGAGGTTCGGGCTGCGGGTCAGCCCGGCCAGGCGCGGACAAGGGCGGTTAATAGGATACAGCAGGCACAACCGGCGGCGAATGGAAGCAGGATGGCAAGGAGCGTCCACTTCAGGCTGCCGGTTTCTTTGTGGATGGCGAAGAGGGTGGTGGCGCAGGGGCAGTGCATCAGGGAAAAGAGGCAAAGGCTTAAGGCGTTTGACCAGGTCCATCCGTTGGCGGCAAGAAGGGCCCTCATGGCGTCCGGCCCTAAGAGGCTGCTTAGGCTTCCCTGGCTGGAATATGCCATCAAAAGGATGGGCAGCACGATCTCATTGGCGGGAAGCCCCAGGAGGAAAGCCATAAGGACGGTCCCATCCAGTCCCAGCAGGCGTCCGAAAGGATCCAGGAAGCGGCAGCAGCGGGTAAGCAGGGAAATCCCTCCCGGGTCGCAGTTTGCCAGAAGCCAGATGACGATGCCGGCGGGAATGGCGGAAACGATCGCCCGGGATAAGAGGAAGAGGGTACGGTCCAGGACGGAACGAAGCAGCACGCGCCCGATCTGCGGCTTCCGGTAAGGAGGAAGCTCCAGCGTAAAGGAGGATGGGACCCCTTTTAGGACAGTGGCGGACAGGAGCTTGGAGGAAAGGAAAGTCATCAGCACGCCAAGCAGGATGAGCCCGGTCAACAGGCAGGCGGATAGGAAGCCACCGGACGCGCCGCCCAGCAGGAAGAGGGAGATCATGACCGTCAGGGTGGGGAAACGCCCGTTGCAGGGGACGAAGCTGTTGGTCAGGATGGCGATCAGCCGTTCGCGGGGCGAGTCAATGATGCGGCAGCCTATTACGCCGGCCGCGTTGCAGCCAAAGCCCATGGCCATGGTCAAGGCTTGTTTGCCGCAGGAGCCGCATTTTCGGAAAGGATGGTCCAGGTTGTAGGCGACCCGCGGCAAATATCCCACATCCTCCAGCAAGGTAAAGAGCGGGAAAAAGATGGCCATGGGAGGCAGCATGACGGAGACCACCCAGGAAACCGTGCGGAAGACGCCTTCCAGGAGCAGGCTTTTGAGCGGGTCGGCTATTCCAAGGGAGGCGGCAAGCAAGGACAGGGCGGCTTCCATATGGGAAAAAAGGCTTGAGAGAAGTTGGGAAGGGTAGTTCGCCCCTACCATGGTGATCCAGAAGACCAGAAGCAGGAGGGCGATCATCAGAGGATACCCCAGGCATTTCCCTGTTAGGATGGCGTCGATGCGCCGATCCAGGGAAGTGCCGGGTTCCTCATAGGAAACCACGCCCTGGCAGAGGCAGGCGGCACGCCGTCCAAGCGCGATGACAGCGTCATCCTCGCCCTCTGCCTGCAGCACCGCCTCGACTTCCTCTTCCTTGGCCTGGCTGTGGCAGGAAACCCTATCCAAACCGCAGCTCGGGCAGGCGTCCTCCTGCCTACAGCAGGAAACCCTATCCAAACCGTAGCTCGGGCAGGCGTCCTCCTGCCCACAGCAGGAAGCCCTATCCAAACCGCATCGCGAACAGGCGTCCTCCTGCCCACAGCAGGAACCGCAGTCCAAGCCGCATTGTGAACAGACATCTTCCTGCCTACAGCAGGAAGCCCTATCCAATCTACACCGCGGGCAACCCTCGCCCTGCCCGCATCGGGAAGCTTCCCTACATCGGTCAAACATGTCGTCCAAGGCGTCTAAGAGGGTTTGCCTGCAGCCACGGCTGTGCGCCGAAGTGCCGACCACGGGGATGCCCAGCCTCTTTTCCAGAAGCGCCAGGTCAACCCGGATATGCTTTTTGGCCGCCTCGTCCATCAGGTTGACGCACAGCAGGACGTTGGGCACGATTTCCATGACCTGCAGGAGAAGGATCAGCCCCCGTTCCAGGCAGGTGGCGTCACAGACCACGATGCAGGCGTCGATGTCTTCGAAGCAGAGGAAGTCACGGGCGATCTTTTCTTCCGGGGAGAAGCAAAAGAGGGAATAGGTGCCGGGGATGTCCACGAATAGATAGGGGTAGCGTCCGCTTTGGACAAAGCCCCAGGCATTGGAAATGGTTTTGCCGGTCCAGTTGCCCGTGTGCTGGTTCAGGCCGGTGAGCTTGTTGAACAGGGAGCTTTTCCCTACATTAGGATTTCCCGCGATAGCGACGCGTTTCTGGTCAGGGGAAGCTTGGGTTTTCTGTTTCTTCGCGCTGGAAAGACCCAGTCCCGTGGAGGAGGTGGTCAGCCCCATAAGCCCTCCTTGTGAGGAAGCCTTATCTTATCCTATGTAAAAGTCCTGTCCCTGGTGCATCCGGCTCGTGCCCTTTCAGGAAAACCTGCTCACAGTCTTCGCGGCGCAGGGCGATGACGGCGCCCCGCACCAGGTAAGCCTTAGGATCGCCCTGGGGGCTTTGGCCTGTGCAGAGCACGGATGCGCCCGGGCAAAAGCCCAGGGTAAGCAGGAGCCTCCTTAAGTCTTTCCGGCAAGCAAGATTTTCGATGTAAGCGCTTTCGCCGACATTAAGGGACCAGAGGGTGCGCGGCATGCGAAGCCTCCTTTTCGCGTAAGCCGATTAGCGGCTGACGCTGGTTGCTATGCCCTTAGTCTATGCGCCCCGGGCTTGCCCGGTGCCTTGCCTTTGCAGAAATCGGCTTTGCCGCTGTCCCATGCCGGTGCCTGCGCAAGGCGCGCCGCAAAGGCCCTTTACAGCCTGCTGCGGTATTCCGCGGGCGTGATGCCGATATTTTTACGGAAATGATGGATGAAATGGTTGACGCTCTCATACCCGATCTCATAGCTGATTTCGTGGATCTTCATGTCCGTCTCCAGAAGCAGGTCCTGGGCCGTCTGGATCCGCATCCGATGGAGGTACTGCAGGGGCGAGGACTGGTAATATTCCTTGAACTCCCGGCAGATGCGGTAACGGTTCACATGATATTTCTGCTCAAGCTCCTCCAAGGTGTGCTTCCGATAATACTGCGTCTCCAGCTCCGCCTTGATCTCCGAAAGATAGGAGGGTGCCTTCTTGTGGGGCGGCTGGGCGTTCAGCGCCACCTGGGACAAAAGCCTTGTTATGACCAGGTTCTGCAGGATGCGGTTCCCCTCTTCCCGGGCGGTCAGCAAGGACAGGTCGGAGAGCTGCCCCAAATGGGAGGCGTCCTGGAACGAGGCAGGGCCGGCAAAGAGGTGCTTCCGATAGAAAGGGATCCCGTGCCCCTCGAAATAAACGATGGCATATTCCGCCGCGGCGTCGATCACGATCCGATGGGGCATGCGGCAGTCGAACAGGATCGCCCCGCTTTCGGCCAGGGAGATGGATTCTTTGGAATGGACCGCGCTGAAACGGAGGCTGCCGAATTTCAGGTATAATAATCCGATCCCGCTTCTTGCCTCCGTGTCATAGACATACGTCTCCTGGACCGCCCCTTCTTCCAATCCCGTGCGGTACAGAAGGTAGTCGGCGATCTCCCGGCTTGCGGGATAATCCGTCACATGGATCCCCGCCTTGCTTCCTTTCCCTTTCCAAATGGACGAATTCTGTGCCATGCCTGTGTCCCGCCTTTTCTTACATCTTTATCCGTTAATTCCATTGAAACACGTAAATGATTAATCATTTAACTTAACGCAAGCTTTCCTTTTTCTTATTATAAAGGATGCCGTTTTAAAATCCTACTGTCAAAACAGCCGAAAAAAGGGCGCGTTCATTGTGAAAAAAGATGAAAACCAAGAAAAAGTCAATTTTTATATATGAAATATCAACATTAGTTAATGACTAAATTAATTAATCTAGTAAAATTTAATTATGAATTTAAGAAAAAGGAGGGTGGCATATTGCGGAACGAATGTGAAAGACATCTGACGAAGAAGCTGCTTCCCTTTTGGAAAAAATTACGGGACGAGGAATATGGCGGCTTCTATGGATGGATGGACTCGGAGCTTAGGGTGGACCCCAAAGCGGTGAAGGGCTGCATCTTAAACAGCCGCATCCTGTGGTTTTTCTCCAACGCCGCGCTTGCCTTGCCGCAGGACGCTACGCTTCGCGGCTATGCGGACCACGCGTATGAGTTTTTCAAGGAATATTGCCTGGACCGGGAATGGGGCGGCGTCTATTGGTCCGTCCGTTATGACGGAAGCCCGGAGGATGACACGAAACATACATACAACCAGGCGTTCGCGGTTTATGCGCTTTCGGCTTATTACAGGGCGTTTGGCGTAATGGAAGCCCTCAAGCTGGCAAGCGGCCTGGTGGACCTGATCGAGGGAAAATGCTTCGACGAGGGCGGGTACCTGGAGGCCCAGGACCGGTCTTTCCACCCGGTGGACAATGACAAGCTATCGGAAAACGGCGTCATGGCGGACCGTACCATGAACACCCTGCTGCATGTGCTGGAAGCCTATACGGAATATTACCTGGCCTGCGGGCAGTCCCTTGTGCAGGCGGGAGCGGACCAGGAAGCCGCACAGGATACTGCCGCCTGCCAGGAAAGCGTCCGGGCGCACCGCGGCCTGGCTGGAAGGAAGTTATCCTGGATGCTGGACTTGTTCGCCTCTAAGGTCTATAATCCCCAGAAGCGCCGCCAGGAGGTCTTTTTTGACAAGGAAATGCACAGCCTGATCGACCTGCATTCCTATGGGCACGACATCGAGACGGCCTGGCTTGTGGACCGCTGCCTGGACGCGTTAAAGGATGAGGCGCTCACGGAAAGGCTTTCCCCGATTTTGCGCTCTTTAGAGGCCCAGGTTTATGAGGATGCCTTCGACGGCCATTCCCTGGCGAACGAATGTGAGCGGGGCGTGGTGGATGAGAAACGCGTCTGGTGGGTACAGGCGGAAGGCGTGGTGGGCTTCTACAATGCTTATCAGAAGACGGGGCAGGAGCGGTACCTGGCGGCTTCGGAAAGCATCTTTAAGTTTATTCAGGAACATGTGGTTGACGGGCGCGTGGGAGGCGAATGGTTCTGGTATACCTCCCGCCAGGGGGAGCCCGCCTGGGACAAACCCATCGTGGAGCCTTGGAAATGCCCCTACCATAACGGCAGGATGTGCATGGAAGTCATGCGCAGGGAAAGCCCGGTTGGGCAGACAGGAGCAGGAAAATGAAGCCATGTAAGAAATATGAAGAAGAGTTGAAAAAGCAAGAGGATTTGATCTGTAGGAAGAACGAAGTGGACGAGGGCTTTTATAACGGCGTTTTCGACCGTTACAAATATCCCGTGCTCACCAGGGACCATGCGCCCTTGTTCTGGCGGTATGACTTGGATCCGCGGACCAATCCCTTTTTCCAGGAAAGGCTGGGCATCAACGCCGTCATGAATTCCGGGGCGATCTACCTGGATGGGAAGTTCTACCTTGTGGCCAGGGTGGAGGGCAATGACCGCAAGTCCTTTTTCGCCGTGGCGGAAAGCGACAACGGCATCGACAACTTCCGATTCTGGGACTATCCGGTGGTGCTGCCTGACACCTGCCCGGAGGAGACGAATGTATACGACATGCGCCTGACCAAGCATGAGGACGGCTATATCTACGGCGTGTTCTGCTCGGAAAGCAAGGATGCGGCAAGCGCGGACCTTTCCGCTGCCGTGGCGGCCGCGGGAATCGTGCGCACCAAGGACCTGAAGACCTGGGAGCGGCTGCCGAACTTAAAGACCCTGCGTTCGCCCCAACAGAGGAACGTGGTGCTGCACCCGGAGTTCGTGGATGGGAAGTACGCGTTCTATACCAGGCCCATGGATGATTTCATTGAAACGGGGTCCGGTGGAGGGATCGGCTTCGGGCTGTGCGATGACATCACTTGTGCGGTGATCGACGAAGAGCGGATCACAAGCTGCCGGAAATATCACACCATCACGGAGTCTAAGAACGGCGCGGGCGCGGTCCCCATCAAATCTGAAAAGGGATGGCTGCACATCGCCCATGGCGTCCGCAACACGGCGGCTGGGCTGCGTTATGTGATTTATGCGTTCGCGACCGCCCTGGACGACCCTGCCAGGGTCATCGCGGAGCCGTCCGGGCTTCTGTTGGGGCCCAGGGCGGGAGAACGGGTCGGCGACGTCTCCAACGTGGTGTTCACCAACGGCGCCATCGACTTGCCGGACGGGAGGATCTTCCTCTATTATGCTTCCAGCGATACAAGGCTCCATGTGGCGACGACGACCAGAAAGCGGTTGGAGGACTATATCTTCCATACGCCCCAGGATCCCTTGCGCAGCGCGGACTGCGTGAAGCAAAGGTGCGCCTTGATCGAACGGAATTTGCAGTTCTTGAACCAGTGCGAATGATTTTTACTCAAATAAAGAAAGCGAGGTAACTGACTATGACGAAATACAAGATGATCGCGCCGAACGTGCCCAATGTGCCTTGGCAGGAGGGGCCTGACACCTTTACCGGAGCGCCGGTGTGGCGTTATCGGGAGAACCCCATCATCGGGAGGAATCCTCTGAAGAATGTGGCCCGTATTTTCAACAGCGCCGTCATGCCCTATGGGGACGGCTTCATCGGCGTGTTCCGCGGAGAACAGAACAACGGCATCCCTTATATTTACTTAGGGCACAGTGAGGACGCCATCCATTGGAATTTTGATGAGGAGAAGATTCCCTTCGTGGACGAGGAGGGGAAGCCTTTCATGCCCATCTACGCCTACGATCCCAGGCTGGTCAAGGTGGAGGATACCTATTACATCATCTGGTGCCAGGATTTCTATGGGGCGGCCATCGGCATGGCCAAGACCCAGGATTTCAAGACGTTCACCCGGATCGAGAACCCGTTTTTGCCGTTTAACCGCAACGCCGTCCTCTTCCCCAGGAAGATCCACGGCAACTTCTGCCTGTTGAGCAGGCCTTCCGACAGCGGGCATACCCCTTTCGGCGACGTGTTCTTAAGCGAGAGCCCGGACCTGGTATATTGGGGCAAGCATAGGCACGTGATGAGCAAAGGGCAGGAATGGTGGGAATCCTTGAAGATCGGCGGAGGCGCGGCCCCCATCGAGACAAGCGAGGGCTGGCTTTTGTTCTACCACGGCGTGAGCGGGACCTGCAACGGCTATGTGTACAGCATCGGCGGGGCGATCCTGGATATTGACAATCCTTCCATTGTAAAATATCGCTGCGAGGACTTCCTGCTGACTCCCCAGGAGTGGTATGAGGAGCGTGGCTTCGTGCCGAACGTCTGCTTCCCCTGCGCCACCATCCATGACCCTGAAAGCGGCAAGATCGCCATTTATTATGGCGCGGCTGACAGCTATGTAGGGCTGGCGTTCACCAGGCTTGACGACATCATTGATTACATCAAGGATCACAGCAAAGTGACCATGGCGGATACGGAGATCGGGAAACGATAATTTGGAAAGGAAACGTTCCAGTTTTGATTGGGATGCGTGCAAAAGCGCGCAAATGGGTATCAGGATGAAAGCGATTGAAATATTGCGGCAATATGCCAAGGAGGGTGAACGGCTGGTCGTTCCCTCCCACCCCCTGCTCCAATATGAGGGCAGGATCGATGCGGGGCGCGAGGACGGTCCTTTGTGGACTTATCCGGCCACTTATGTGCGCCTGCGTTTTCGCGCAAGCCGGCTTGTGGCGGTGCTGACCAATTACCACGCCTATTGGGATAATTACATGGGCGTGCTCCTGGATGGAAAAGAGCGGAGCATGAAGATCAATGCGCAGGGCGTGACCTTGCTGCCCTTGTGCTGGGAGGATGACGCCGCGGGCGGCGCGCCCGACGGACAGGTCCATGAGCTGATGCTGTTTAAACGCCAGGACTCGTGCCATATGGTCCAGCTGCATGGCTTTATCGGGGACGCGGGGCTTACGCTGTTGCCCTGTGACCCTCTGCCGGCCAGGCGCATTGAGGTGTACGGCGATTCCGTCTCCGCCGGGGAAGTGTCGGAGGCCGTGGATTACTGCGGGCTGCCGGACCCGGAGCACAACGGGGAGTTTTCCAACAGTTATTATTCCTACGCTTGGCTGACGGCGCGCAAACTGAATGCCAGGCTTCACGACATCGCCCAGGGGGGCATCGCCCTGCAAGACGGGCTCGGGTATTTCATGGAGCCCGAGCAGCAGGGCATGGAAACGATTTTTGACAAGGTCCAGTACCAGCCCTATCTTCTGGGGGAGAACCCGTACCTGTTGGGCTCCGAGGACGGGACGGGCCAGACGGTGGGCAGGAAGCCCCTGAATTGGGATTTTGAAAAATATGTGCCTCAGGTGGTCATCGTGGCCGTCGGGCAGAACGACGCCCATCCCGTGGATTTCTGCGCCGAGGACTATGATTCCGCGGCGGCGGAAGAATGGCGGGACCACTACGAGGCGTTCGTGCGCAAGCTGCGGGGCATCCATCCCGGGGCGCACATCATCTGCCTGACCACGATCTTAGGGCACCATGATGATGTGCGCC
>CANPWC010000011.1 GCA_947581905.1 uncultured Acetatifactor sp. | reverse complement strand
CATCTTGTCAGCCCCTTCCTGGTTCATCGTCTTGCGCACCAGCTTCGGCGAGGGGGCGGCCTGCCTGGCATAATCATGGTAACGCACCAAGAGGCAGACCAGGTCAATCGTGTGGTTGTCATATTTCAGCCTTCGCAGGATGTCCTGCGCCATTGCGGCGCTAAGCGCCGCATGGCCATGGAAATGGGTGGTCCCGTCCGCGTCCACCGTCCTGCACCGAGGCTTGCCGATATCATGGAGCATCATGGCAAGGCGCAGCTCCTTAACCGCGTCCACATAAGCCATGGAGTGTAAAATATGCATCCCCACATTGTAACAATGGTGGGGATGCTTCTGCCCTGTCTCCATAGCCTCGTCCAATTCCGGGAGCACTACCTTAAGCACGCCTGTTTCATACGCCAGCAGAAGCTTCTCCGGGTGAGGGGACGTCACCAGCTTCGTCAGTTCCGCCTGGATCCTTTCCGCGCTGATCTTACGCAGGTTCCCGGCAAGGGCGGTGATGGCCTGCCTCGTCCGGTCCTCTACTTCAAATCCCAGCTGGGCGGAGAAGCGGATCGCCCGCATCATGCGAAGCGCATCCTCGCCGAACCGCTCCGCCGGGTCTCCGACACAGCGAATCAGGCGTCCCGCAAGGTCCTTACAGCCGCCAAACAAGTCCACCATTCCCGCGGCATCATTATAAGCCATGGCGTTCATGGTGAAGTCCCTGCGTTTCAGGTCTTCCTCAAGGCTTTTCGTGAATGTCACTTCCACCGGGTGGCGGGCGTCCTCGTATTCCCCATCCACCCGGTAGGTCGTCACCTCGAAGCCCTCTCCCTCCATCAGCACCGTCACCGTCCCATGTCGGATCCCGGTATCGATGGTCCTGGGAAACAGCCTCTTGATCTGCGCCGGCCTGGCGGAAGTCGTAATGTCCCAATCATCCGGGACCCTGCCCAGGACGCTGTCCCTTACGCAGCCGCCTACGGCGTAGGCTTCATAGCCCGCGTCCGTAAGCCTCTTGATAATCTTCCGTACTTTGTCCGGCATTTGAATCTTCATTCTGATACCCATTTGCGCGCTTCGGCACGCATACCAACCTAATCTACTTCCGTTTCGGTGTCGTCCGCGCCGTCCGCAGCGTCAGTCCCGTCCGCGGCACCATCAGCATCATCCGCAGAATCAGCTCCGTCCGCGCCATCCGCGGCATCGCCTGCGCCATCCGCAGCGTCCGCGCCATCCGCGCTATCCGCGGCATCAGTCCCGTCCGCCGCATCCTCCTGCGCCGCCTGGCTGGCCGCCGCTGCCGCTGCCGCCGCCTCCTGCACCTTAATGTAGTTCAGGTTGCCCTTATCATCCACTACTTCCACATTTTCCGTGATTCCGGTCAGATACTCGCTGATCGCCGTCTGCAGCAGGCTGTTCTTGATCTGGTAATACCAGCTCGGATTGCTCTTGCCGAGATAATATACGACAAACTGGTTGCCGCTTTCCGGCGCGATGCTGGTCACATTCCCCTGCACACGCTCGTCCGCATACAGCCAATCGGAAAGCTCCTGGTTCAGGTCTCCCTCCACATAGCCCTCATAAAGGCCGTCAATCAAGCCATAATCCACTTCATTATACTTCTTGTACAGCTCGATAAAGCTCTCTTCCGTAGCATCCCCGCTGTTCCACTCGTTCAAGACGGTTTCCGCAGGAGTCTGGTTCAGGGCGATGAGCCTTGCGTTGACGGTAGGCGTCTCGTCCCGGTAACGCTTCACGAAGCCTACCACGAAGAAACGATGGTTCGTGTCGTCCCTGACGACGGTGGTGTCTCCCTCTTTCCTCGCTTCGTCATACAGCCAATCCCTGTAATTATAATTGATCGAGGTGCTTACCGCGTTCTCCGTCAGCTCCCCGTCCGTCATCACGTCGCTTTCCAGACCGGCAGCTTCAGCGCCGGCGATCTCCATGGCTGCCTCAATCTCAGCCTCGGAGGGCTGGTAAGCTTCCTCTTCGCCATCTTCCGTCCCATCCGCCGCCTCGGCGTCCTCCGAAGCGTCCGCATCTTCCTCCACGGGGTCCGCCAACTCGGTCGGCTCGGTAGGAAGCTGGGCGTCCACCTGCGTGACGCGGTAATCCACGGAATCATAGCTGGCCGGGTCCTCGGTATAGTGGGCCTCGATCTCCTCATCGGTAGGCTCCAGCTCGTCCAGCTTCTGGGCGTAGAACGCGTTCAAATAGATGCCCTCTTTCACATAAGGGGCCAGGCGGCTCGTGGTGGCATAGTTGCCATATACCGTCTTCAGGAACGTGTTCACGTTAGAGCCCGCTTCCGACGCCTGCTCGCGGATGCCGTCCAGGTACTCTTCGTATTCCGCGGAGGTGTCATAGGTGAAGCCCGCCGCATCGGCTTCCCTTTGCAGGGCCTTGTTGGTCTTTATGGATTCCACCGCCTGCTGCTGGAAGAAATCTTCCCAGGTCATCGTATCGCTGTACATCTGCTGGGACAGGTCTCCCGTCAGGTCGATCCCCATGTATGCAAGATAGGTGCCGTACTGGTTATAATAATTGTTGAGCGCGACATAATAGTTGTAATCAAATTCCACGCGATTTATATTGTCTCCGCCGATCTTGACGAACGTCCGGTTCACCGCCACAAACGTCCTGATGGGGAAAGAAGCGATCAGCGCAATCACCGCGGCCAAAGCCACAATGCCAATGATCGTCGTAAGCTTCTGCTCTTTCTTACGCTTCTCTTCCTGCTCCTTCCTCTTCTGCATCCTACGGTCATATCTCGTAACAATTTTCTTATCTTGTTCCGGGGTTTCCGTCATGTTCTCTTTCTTAGACATGGTAAAAATGTCTCCTTCCCTTGTTACTTTACGGCTTGCGCCCCGCAAGCGGGACGCAGACTGCATACCGTCTCATTTTACCGTATTTTCCCCCAAATGTGTACCCCTTTTCACGAATTTTTCAAAATTTTTATTACAAGTTTGGCTATAACCGGGATAACATACGAATCCTGCTTGCGTGAATGAGCATGTCGGATTAGTTATGGGCGGAGCTCCATGTGGATATTTATAGGGCGGACCGCCATGCGGATATTCATATTGACATATTATTTGTTTAGAGATAGAATGACTTAAGACGATAACTTACAGGAGTAAAAAAAGCCATGTGGAAGAAGCTTGTGTCATCCTGCCTCATCCTATTCCTATTTTCAATATCTCTGGCCGGTTGCCGGAACCGGCAGGAAGCTTCCTTAGGAATCGGGATAGACGGCTATGTCTACGTCGCCAAGAAGGTCCCTTTATCCGGGCTTTCTGACGAAACCGTAAGCAACTGGCAGGCCAAGGAGGGTTGCCTCTATTTTGAAAGCTATCGGGATTCTGACAGGAAGACCCGCATCTGGCGCGTCTCGGCGGAGGGGACGGTCGACCTGTCCCAGAAAGAGCTCCTGGTGGAGCAGGCAAACATAAAGCATTATGCCGTCGGTCCCGGGCAGTCCCTCTACTACCTATATTCAGAATCCGGGCGGGACGTGCTTGCCTGCCGGGACGCTGATGGGGCAACGGCCTATACGCTGCAGCTGCCCATGAAGCTTCCCGATTCCTCCGCCCCGCTTGCAGTGACAGGCGAAGAGGTCTATTTGTTAGGGGAGGATGCGGTTTATGTCGTTAATGGGCAGGGGGAGCTTGCTTTCACCATCCCTTCGCCGGACGCTTTCTCCGGCAACCCCTTTGGCTCCACGAAAAAACTTTTAACCGGAAAAGACGGACAGGTATACTACGTCCAGGAAGCCGCCACCGTGACGGGCAACCAGGCATCCGTCAGTGAAATCCTTTCGGGAGAGACTTTCCAACTGAAAGAAGTCCTTTCCCTTAGCGGCGTGAACCTTGACGGTCCCCTTTACAGTTCGGAGTACGGCATCTTGCTGGATGGCGGGGACGGCATCGTATCCCAGTACCAAGGGGAGGAGCGTACCGATCTGTTTTGCTGGGAGGACAGCGGCTTATACGGCACTGGAAGCGAACTTTTGCAGCTTGATGAACAGCATCTTTTGGTTTATTACGGGTGGGGCGTATCCACCGGGCAGGACAAGGCCTGTTACCTCCTTACCCGTACCCCTGTGGACGAGCTGCCTAAACGGGAAGCCCTAGTCCTGGCGACGAGCCGCCCATCCGAGGTATTATCCGCCGCCGTGGCCGAGTTCAACCGGACAAGCGAGAACTTTTACGTTAAAATAGAGACTTTCGAGGGACAGGAGGGGAACGCCCGCTTGGATGCCGCGCTGGTAGGCTCCGATGCGCCTGACTTATTGGACATGACGGCGTTCGACCTGTCAAAATATGCCAATCAAAACGTATTGGAAGACCTATTTCCTTATTTGGAGGAAAGCGACATCTTGAACAAGGAAGATTTCTTAGACAGCGTCCTGGAAGGATACACTTCTGCCGGGAAGCTTGCCTGCCTGCCCAACCGTTTCGCTTTCCGCGCCTTGTTCGGCAGGGCGTCCCAGGTGGGGCAAGACGCCGGATGGACCCCGGAGGAGGTTCAGGCGCTTTTGGAACAAAATCCCGGCAGCCGCTTGCTCAACGAGGACGGCTTCTTAATGCAGATGGGGGACTTCCATGCCTTTTACCTATTGGACCGCTTCGTAGACTGGGAACGAAAGACCTGTTCTTTCGACAGTGACGAGTTCCGCGCCTTCACGACCCAGGTAGGGTCCGTCGCGCGCGAAGAAGCGGAATACGGCATGAGCATGCTTTCGGAGAATGTCCTATTATACCTCGGTTATCAGATCGCGTCCGGCGGGGATTATTTCACCTGCGAGCTCCATCTTGCGAATGACGAACCCGTCCTGAAAGCATATCCAACGACAGATGGAGAGCCGTTCTATCCAGCCACCGCCTTGGATGCGCTGGGAATCACCTCTAAGTCCGACAATAAGGAAGGCGCATGGGGATTCCTTGAATTTTTCCTGCAAAAAAATGAGAACGACACCATTTTCGAGCAAGGCTTCCCCACACGCAAATCCGCATTCCAGAAAATGCTCCAAGAAGAACAGACGCCGGAGTATAACCTGGACGAAAACGGCGAACCAGTCATCAACGCCATGGATGGCAAGCCAAGCAGGAAAGCCAGGTTCTTTACGACTATAGACGGGGAACAAATCCCTTATTACTGCCTGTCCCAAGAACAGGCGGACCGTATCCTGCAGGCGGCGGACCACCTGGAATTTACCGCCGGCCAGGGGAAGAGGGGCGACATCCTCTCCATCCTCAGGGAGGAACTGGCCAGCTACCAGGATGGCGGCAAGACCCTGGAAGAAGCGGTCAAAGTCCTGCAAAGCCGCGTCTCCATCCTGCTGCAGGAAACTTAAGTCCCCTGACCCACCAGGGAACAGGCGGAAAGCCAGACCTACCGAGGGGAAGCCCGCCACGGCGGCTTCCCCTTTCTGGGATCCTCACTTTGCCATCGGGAAGCTGATCGTCACGACGAAAAGGTCGGCGATGATCTCCAGGTTGAATCTGCCGCCGCAAGCCTCGGTGAAGCTTTGGGCGATGGAGAGCCCCAGCCCGCTGCCGCCGTCGGTACGGCTTTCATCCCCACGGATGAACCGCTCCGCATAATTCACGTCAGGGTCCAATTCCATCTTGGAGGTGTTCTTAATGCTGGCTACCGCCAGGGAGCCCTCCTGCGACAGGGTGATGTGGACCCGGGAGCCTTCCAGGGAGTAACGGATGGCGTTCTGGAACAGGTTCTGGAAGACCCGGTACATCCTCTGCCCGTCCGCCCGGATCAGGACGGGCTCCTTGGGCAGGCTGGCACGGAATGTCACCGGGCTTGCCGCAATCTCTTCCTCCATGTCCGCCATCGTCTGCTGCAGGAGCTTCCCGAAGTCCAGGACTTCCTTGTTGACCGGCAGTTCCCCGGACGCCGCCTTACTGATGACGAACACGTCCTGCACCATGTTCTTGAGCCGTTCCGACTTTTGTTCCAGGATCTTCACATAATCCCGCGCCGCTTCCGGCAGCCCCTCTTCCTGCTTCAAAAGCTGCACATAGCTTATGATGGAAGTCAAGGGCGTCTTCAAGTCATGGGAAACGTTGGCGATCAGTTCCACTTTCATGCGCTCGCTCTTCATTTGCTCCTCAATGGCTCCCGCCATCCCCTGACGGATTTCCTCGATATCCGCCAATATCGGCGCCAGGTCCCGGTCCACCTTGGCAGGTTTCCCGGTTCCGGCAGGCGTCCCGCCTTCCGGCGCATAGTTTCCCGCTTTCACCTCTGCCACCCGCCTTGCCAGCAAATCCAGGTCCCTTGCCGCATCCATGCTTTTATGGACGACATAGAAGACCCCGGGGGCAGCGAACAGGCCAAGCACGCATACGATCGGATATGCGCTTCTGGCCGCGCCCAACCTCCACAAGGACCACCCCAAGGATAGGGCCGACAGCCCCAACAAGGCACAGAGATAGACGTTGTACCGGATCATTCTTTTGGATAACGGCTGCAGCTTTTTCCGGCTTAAGGAAAAGCGCCAAAGCATGGCCGTCAGGCTGCAATGCAGCAGGTTCTTCCTATTATAAAAGACATCATTGGCAAGCAGCGCGAAGAAGCAAAACAGGGTGGCATACCAGAAGCCATATGTCATCGCATCGTTGTTATAGGTATAATAGGTCAGCCTGACGCCATAGCCCTGGCTGAAATAGGAGTAGTAGACAGGGTACGCGTTCTCCATGAAATAAATGATCAACGGGATCACCCACAAAAACAGGAGGGCAAGCTTACACTCCAGCCAAATTCTGCCAGTGAGGCGGGCGACGCCCTGGCGCAGCCCCCTTTGCCCGCGCCGTAACAGGAAGGATATCAGGAGCAGCACGACGCCCGCCACGACCAGCCCTAAACCCTTCCTTTCCTCCCAGCGAAACGACAGGGTATTCTTTTTCAGCCAATACAACACGCTGGGCAGCGCCTGATAACCGGAGCTTGCGATATTCCCTTGCGTGTACACGCGGGGTTCCTCCGCGATCGCCATGAGGACCCGCACATCCTTATATTCCTCCCCCACGGAAACGTTTGAGTAGCCCGGCACGAGCCAATCCTGCCCCTCCGTATAATAACCGTCCCCATATACATCCAGCGCCTGCCCGTCCTTCGTGATCGTCACTTTCGTCCCATCAAAGGAAAGCAGGAAATTATATCCCTCAGGCAGGGCTTCCCCGCCATTCGGGAAAGATAACAGGTCCGTGTTGGCATAGCAGGTTTTTCCCTGATAAGAGATGACGTAAAGGAGGTTCCCATCCTCCTCGATGGAGGCAAAATATTCCTCTATCGCGGCCAGCCGCTGCTCCTCCAGCTGGGCGCGCTTCTTACGGTACATCTCTTCTTCCTCGCTATCCAGGTCCATCTGCTCCATGACCTCTTCCCAGTCATCCCTGCCCAGCCAATCCTCCTGCCCCTGGGAAAGTTCGCTGGAGAACTCCACCCTGACGGTATTGTCCATGCCCCTGTCCACGATCGGCTCATCGACCGGCTCCTGGACCGGTTCATCGGTCGGTTCGCCAATCGGCTCATCGGTCGGTTCATCAATCGGCTCATCGGGCGGTTCATCAATCGACTCATCGGGCGCGGACGCGGGAACTTCTTCAGATATGGCTTCCGGAACGGCTTGCGCATATCCGCTCACAATGTCCCCCAGGACGGTCCCGCTGCTTCTATAGGTCACTGTCGCATTCGTGTATACCAGGCACCGGTTCTCCAGGTCCCCGCCCACCGCCGCAGTCAGGAAAACCTCCAGCTGCCCACCGACGTAATCCCGGAACGCGACGCCGTCCTGGTAATCATTGCTGAGCATTTCTTTCCATTCCTGTGAGATCTTCCGCCAGTCATACCCTTCCAGGGAAAGCTGGCTGCCCAGCCAGGTAAAGCCCATGATGCCCAGATAGACCCCCAAAACCAGGCAAAGCACTCCCAGCCTGCCCCTATTTCTTTTCCATTTTGTATCCAATGCCCCACACCACCTTTAAATATTCTGGCTCTTTCGGATTCAGCTCGATCTTTTCCCGGATGCGCCGGATATGCACCATGACCGTGTTTTCACAGGAAAAGGCATCCTCCTCCCATACCCTGCTGTAAATCTCCTCCGCCGGGAAAATACGCCCCAGGGAGCGCATCAGAAGTTCCACGATCTTGGTCTCCGTGGCCGTAAGCTTTACCGGCTCGCCGTCCGCGTATAGGATATGCTCCTCCAGGTTGTATGCCAGCCGGCCGTTCGTGACGGTGCCCTCCTGTTCCAGCGCGTGGATGCCACCCAGCCTTACATACCTGCGCAGCTGGCTCTTCACCCTGGCCACCAATTCCTGGGGATTGTAAGGCTTGGAAACATAGTCGTCCGCCCCCATGGACAGGCCGATGACCTTGTCCGAATCCTCCCCTTTCGCGCTGAGCACGATAATGGGGATGTTGCGCTTCTCCCGAATCTTCAGGATCGCCGACAGCCCGTCCAGGCGCGGCATCATCACATCGATCAGGACCAGGTGCACTTTCTTTTCCGTCAAAAGTTCCAGCGCCTGCAGGCCGTCATAAGCCTTTAGCACCTGATAGCCTTCCTTTTCCAGCAAAATGCCGATCGCCTTCACGATCTCGCGGTCGTCATCCACGACCAGCACGCATTCTTTCATCCCGAGTCCCTCCTTTAGCTGCATTTCATTTTAAAGGAAATTGTTTACAAAACTTCGGATGGAATCCTTACGGATTTCTTACATTTCTTAAAATTCCTAAATGTCTTAAATTCCCCCAGGCGGGTCTCCCTATTTCCCATCATACCTGATACAGCTTAAAATTACAATCCATTCGCGCAGGCGGGCAGGGCTGTCACGCAAGCAGGTTCAGCTGCCATGCAAGCGGGCAGGGCTGTCGCGCAAGCGGGCAGGGCTGCCATGCAAGCGCGCCCAACTGTTGCATTTTAGGCTTGCAAAATAAACGCTATAGGAGTAGAATAATCGCAGAAAAGCACGACAGCCTCCGGGCTGTACCATACAAAGAAGGAGAAAAACATGATTAAGATTCAAAACAAATGGATACGTGCAGCGATTCCCGCCTTGTTGCTGCACTGCAGCATCGGTACCGTGTACTGCTGGTCATTGGTAAGCGGGTCCATCGTGGACTACTTCGTGGCAGGCGGCGTGGACGTGAGCAAGAGCACGATCGAGTGGGCTTTCAGCCTTGCCATTTTCTTTCTGGGCATGTCAGCGGCTTTCCTGGGGCCTTTCGTTGAAAGGGACATCCACAAGGCTTCCCTGATCTCGGCGATCTGCTTCTCCGTCGGCATGGCCGGCACCGGCTTCTTCATCTCCACCCGTTCCGTCATCGGCGTCTTCTTAAGCTATGGCGTGATCATGGGCATCGGCCTGGGCACCGGCTATCTGTCCCCGGTTAAGACGCTGATGCTATGGTTCAGTGAGCAGAAAGGACTGGCCACCGGGCTTTCCATCGCCGGCTTCGGTCTAGCCAAGGTCATCGCCAGCCCCATCATGGAAGCCCTGCAGGCGAAGTTCGGCATCGTCGCCATGTTCTACATCCTGGCCGTGATCTATTTCATCATGATGTTCATCGGCCACATCCTGTTGGCTAAGCCGGAGGGCTGGGTCGAGCCGAAGGAATCCAGCGGGGAAAGCGTTATCAGCATCCTGAAGAACAAAACCTTCCTTGGCATCTGGATCATGTTCTATATCAACATCACCTGCGGCCTTGCCCTGATTTCCCAGGAGAAGAGCATCGTGACCGCCATCGGTTTAAGCGCTTTCGCCGGAGTCATCAGCTCCATCACCGCCATCTTCAACGCAGGCGGACGGCTTGGCCTGTCCACCTTAGGCGACAAGCTGAAAGACCGGAACACCGTATACAAGATGATCTTCATCGCTTCCATCGTCGTAACCGGGCTGACCGTGGTGACGAACGGCATCTCCAACAGCATCGTCCTCTTAGTGCTTCCGCTCTTGTTCGTGGTGAACGCGGGCTACGGCGTCGGCTTCAGCAATGTGCCCGCCCTGCTGTCTGACCATTTCGGCATGAAGTCCATCAGCCGCATCCACGGCTTGTGCCTGTCCGCATGGGCATTCGCCGGACTTACCGGCAACCAGATCGCGACCCTGATCGTGAACCACACCGGCACTACCATCGACGACGGCCAGGGACACAAAATCAACCCGACCGGCTACCAGAACGTGTTGTACTTCACCTTAGCTTTGTATGTGATCGCGTTCCTTGTCTGCTTCTTCATCGTTCCGAAGTCCGGGAAAGAGAAGAAAGCTTGACGATGGCCGGATATCATGCTGATATCAGTTGGAAAATAAAGTGACGTAAACATAAAAGCACGGAGCGCGGGAAGCCTGTTCCCCCTGCTCCGTGCTATTATTTTGCGCCTGGCCGCCGCGCTTACCTTGCGCTGGCCCGACCGTCTTTCTGCACATGGCTGCTGCGCTTACCTTAGCCTTCCGTCTGTTTCTGCAATTCCTTCACATATTCGTCGAAATCCACGACGGTGTTGGTCAGCCTCGCCAGTTCCGCGGCGAACACGATCAAGTGGTTGTTCACCGAGGTGCCGATGTCCGAAACGGAGCAACCCTGGTAGGTTCCGGTCAAATATTCATAGAGGGTCCATATGATCCCTGCATCGCCGCCGCCATGCCCTGTGACGACCCCATCCCCTGTGACCACCGAAATCTTCTCGGTCTGCCTGGTTTCAAAGTCATACACTTCAATCGGCAAATCCCCTTCCGTATGGGCGTGAAGCTCTCCCTTGGTCCCGAAGATATGCAAGAACCTCCCGCCCCGGTTAAACGCGTTCATGCTGAACGTCACCGTGACATCCCCATCAAACAACAGGCTCACGGTCTGGTGGTCCACCACGTCATTATCGCAGCGGAAGACGCACTTGCCGTATTGGGTGGTGCGCAAGGATTTCTCCACCATTTCATCCGTAGGCTGCACCTCCTTGGTACAAGCCGTCCTAAACCAATCGTTGTCCTTATCATCCAGATAAAGCTTCACGGAATTGTAAGGGCAGGTCTCACCCACAGGACAGCCCTCGATGCAGCGCTGCGGCGCTCCCGCGGGGGCGTTCTCTTCCCGGAAATAGGAAAGCGTCCCGAACGACTGCACCTTTTTACACTGCTTCCCGATCAGCCACTGCAGGATGTCCATGTCATGGCAGGACTTCTGCAGGAGCATGCAGGAAGACCTCACTGAATTGCCCCAGTTGCCCCGCACAAAGCTATGGCTCTGGTGTACATTGCCTACGCACTCTTCATGGTTGATGGAGACGATTTCTCCCAGACGCCCCGCGTCGATCAGCTCCTTGACCTTGGTGAAAAGGGCGGTATAGCGCAGCACATGGCATACGATGATCCTGACCCCGGCCGCCTCTGCCCGGCGCGCGATATCCAGGCATTCCACGGGGGACGGGGAAACCGGCTTCTCCAAAAGGATGTCATAATGAAGGTCGATCGCACGAAGCGCCGGTTCATAATGTTGGGCATCCATGGTACAGATCAACGCGACATCCGCGATCTTGCCCAGGTCGAACAGCTCATGCCAGTCCATGAAACACATTTCCGGCTTAATATTGTGCTTCTTTGCGATATCCATCCTACGGCTCTCAACGGGCTCCGCCACCGCGACCACCTGATACTTGTCCGACATTTGCCGCATGACGTCGGTGTAGGCCACCCCTCGGCCTCCTGCGCCGATCAATACTACCTTTAATACCTTTTCCATGTTCTTTCTTTCCTCCTGTATCATTTCCGGCAGACATGCCGCCGGCTTTACACTCTCTCAGCTTAAGAGCGCCTGTCCATTCCTTGGCACCGGACGGTCCACGCTTCCCTGTACCCCTTAGGCTTTCCGGCTTAAGCAACCCTGCTTGCGCTTCATGTCCCTTACTTCGCCTGGCCGGCATATTTCCGCACGATCGCCGTCATCCGGTCCCATTTCGCCTCCATGTCCGCCACTAAGGTGAACTGTGTGGCGCAACGATCCAGGTTGTGCCCCTCCCTGTGGATCCGGAAATATGTGTCCCCTTCCAAATAATCCGTCAGGAACCGCATCCCGCACTCTAAGGTCATCATCTTCGCCCCCAGGGGCAGCAATTCAACCTCCTTTGCCGTCAGGCTGCCGCCGCAGCCGGACAAATACCCTTTTACATAAAGCTCATACAATTTCAGATCCAGGGAGACCTTGGACAGATCTTTCTCGTCCTCCAAGGCCGTATTCGCGCCGAAACGGATGGAATCCCCGAAATCATTCACGGACAGGCCCGGCATCACCGTATCCAGGTCGATGACACAGACCCCTTTCCCCGTTTCATTGTCAATCAGGACATTGTTCAGCTTCGTGTCGTTATGGGTCACGCGCAAAGGAAGCTCCCCCTCCTTAAGCAGGTTCGTAAGGATGGGCATGACGTCCCGCCTCTCCATCACGAAGCGGATCCACTCCTTTGCCGACTCCGCCCTTGAGAAAGGATCCTCGCACACGGCACGGCAAAAGGCTTTAAACCTTTTCTCCGTATGATGGAAATAGGGGATCGTCTCATGGAGGGTTTCCGCGGGATAATCCGCCAAGAGCGCCTGGAAACGCCCGAACGCCACCGCGCTTTCATAGAAATCCTCCGGCTTCTTGACGGCGTCATAGCTGCTGGCGTCCGTAATGAACAGGTACATCCGATAGCAGGAACCATCTTCCTCACGCTGATAGCTTGCGCCCTCAGGCGTCTTAACAAGCTGCAGCGTCTCCCGCTTCGGGTCGCCTCCCCTTTCGCGGATCCGCTTCGCAAGAAATGACGTCACTCCTTCCACATTTTCCATCAGCTGATCGACATTCTGAAAGATATGTGTATTGATCTTCTGTAAAATATAGGCTTCCTTAGAGGTTTCCACCAGGTAGGTGCGGTTAATATGCCCGCTGCCGTATTCCTGGATCTTCTCCACATCGCCCAGAATCATGAATTGCTCCGCCACCGCTTTCAAATCCATGGCTTCTCCCACTCTCCTTTCCCAAACCCATCTTTTGGGAATCTTGCCCCCTGCGCCTCCAGGCCCTCTTTAGGCGCAGGGACATCGCTTACTGCCTCATGACTGCCTGCTTCTCTACCACGCAGTGGATATAGCCGATCAGGACGAGGATCAGGGTAAACGTGATAAACGCAAGCACCTGCTGCCCGTAAACCGGAATGCCGAAAAGGCGGTTGCCTCCGTCCTGGACATAGCCCAGGATCGCGCCGCCCACCAGGGAAGAAGCCATTCCGCACAGTCCCCCGATGCTTTCCTTGATCGCCAAAGCCTGGACGATATAGGCCCGGTCCACATAACTATAGATGATGTTGGAAAAATTCTGTACCAGGCCTGCCTGGCTAACGCTGTAAAGCACTGTAAAGACCACGATCAGCCAACGGCTTCCCGGAGCCACGAACCCGCAGATGCAGAACGCGATGGCGGCGATCACCAATGCGGCCTTGATGCCCCTGGCGAAAGTATGGGCGTCCGTATACCGTCCAAAAGGCTTGGACATCAAAAGCCTGGCCATGCTGGCGGCAATGGTGATGACCTGCACCGTGCCTACGGTAAAGCCCAGCTCCTTGATCTTATATATGCCCAGATACCCCATGGTCATGTACAGGGCCACGTTCCACAGGCAGGTCATCCAAATGACATGCCGGAAATTACGATTCCCCGCCAGTTTCCTGCAAACCTGCAGGAACGAATCCTGGTGCGCCGCCTCGCCGACCGCTTGCTTCCCGTCCGCTTCGTGCCTCTCGCCGGACGCTGCGTTCTCGTCGACCGTCTGCTTCCCGTCCGCTTCGTGCCTCTCGCCGACCGCTTGCTTCCCGTCCGCCGCTTGCTTCCCAGCCGCTGCCTCTACTTTCCCGTCCGCCGCTTGCTTCCCATCCCCGATCATGCACAGGCAAAGGAACAGGATCAGGCTGAAAGTAAACATCAGCGCGGCGATGACGTGAAAGCCCGTCCCCAGCCTGCCGCCCAGTTCAAAATAATCAATCAAGAAGCCCGCGGCCAGGGTGAACAGGATTCCCGTCCAGAGGGAAAAGATTTCCTTGGAAGCGGAATATTCCCCCCTTTTTTCGGGCGCGACGAACGAGTTCGCCTGCTTGAACAGCAGGGGCGTGGAGAAATACCGGCAGAACGAGGCCACCACGATCAGCACTAAGGCCAAGGCCGTCTTTCCTCCGACCCCGATCGAGATTCCCGGCACCAGGTAGAGGGTGCTGAACAACAGGGCGCTTGCCGTCCACAGGACGGTGACGAGCCTCTTCCCATTCCGGATCCGATGGGCGAAAAGCACCACAAAAATTTCAAACAGAAAGGCCAGCGAAATAAAGGAGGAAATGATTCCCGTCAAAATATCGCTGACCCCGATGTCGGATAAGATCTTTGCCAGGAAAGTATCTGTCACCGCAATCGTGATGTAATAGTCCACCGCGCAAAACACGATATAGGCTTTGCGCGAGCGGACATATTCCCTTGTATCAAACTTAGCGTCCATGGTTATACGATTCTCTTCTCCAAGTAGTCTAAGGACAGCCTCACCATCTCGTCCCCAAGCTCCGTGTTCGCTTCCGCGGCGCTCTTGGTGAACCAGTGAGGGATCTCTCCCAGGCGGTCAAGCTTCACGGCCTCCGGGTACAGGGACATCAAAATGGAACATTCATACTTTCCTGCATGGTCATAACCCGTAGCATTCTGCACCGCGGTGCTCATGGTAGGAATGACCTGGATCCAACTGAACGGATCGGACTGGTTGCCCAGGTTCTCATAATAATCCTTGTAATTCTCGCTGCCCCACCAGCCCTGGCCCTGGGTCTTCTCCAAGTAAGCCATGGTGGCGCGCTTCCCCGCCTTCATGTAGGACAGGGTCATGGGCATCAGGGATTCCTGCTCAAACTGATGATGGATGACCACGTAAATATTCCGAAGCCCTGCGGAAAGCATGCTCATGAAGACATAATACACATACTCCTCGAACGCGTTCTCCTCCACATGCACCGTCCCGCTTTTATCGTCACCCACCGCATAACTGGAGGGACTGTAGCTGATGGACGGGGCGATGATGATCTCCTTCCTCTCGGCCAGCTTCTCTACCAGCCCCTGCGCCACCAGCGTGTCACACCCGTAAGCGCACTGCGGGCCATGGTACTCCACCGTCCCGCCTACGATGACCACGGGGGTGTTCTTTTGTTTCGCCTCCGCTATTTCCCTCGGAAAACATTTATCCAAATACATTCCTATAACCTCCTAACCTGCTCTCCATCCCCGCCTGCGCCCGGCCTGCCTTAGCAGCCGGCCTGTCCTGGCGCCCGGCTTACCTTAGCGCCCGACCTGCCTTGCAGCTAGCCTGCCCTAGCACTCAACCTTCCTTTGCGCCCAACCTGCCCTTGCGCCCGGCTTACCCTAGCGCCCGGCCTGCCTTAGCGCCCGGGCGCAGGCGGGAATATGCTTACTCTGTATAACCCAGCGTCGTATAATAAGCCAGGTTCGTCTGCCGGTTGTCCAGCCTCCCGTACTGCACCACGATATTGCCGCTGGACTCCAGCTTCATGGCATATTGGGTATCGTAAGGCACCAGGAAGCCGCCCATGTCTTCCACGCGGTTCATCCGAAAACACCTCACCCTGCCGGCGGGCACCCTCCACTCGATGTTGTCCACGAGGTCCTGGTCTGTAAAATACAAAGTCACCTTGATTTGCACGTCCTGGGGCCCGTCATTGACCACGATGACCGACTCATGCCCTTTTAAGACCCCCTGCCCGGGCTGGGGAAGCTCGCAGTCCGGGATGATCCAGTTCTTCTTGCCTAAACCCTGCTTATCCATCGATCTCAATGATTCCTTTCTTTAAATAATCCGTCATGGAGTCACAGCCATTCTCCGTAATGGCGATCCCTTTCTCCCAACGCACGCCAAACGTCGGCCCGGAAATAAAGGTATCCACCTGGAACGTCATGTTCGGCTCCAACGGATAGTGGGTGGTGGTCTCCATCCAGGGGGCTTCCACCTCGATCATGCCGGTGCCATGGCAAGGTCCGTATACATAATTGTCTTTCATGCCGTTATCCACGAAAAGCTGGTAAAATTCCTTGGCCACGTCATCCGCCATCACGCCCGCTTTCAGCCTGTCCACCGTCCAGTCATGCGCCTGCAGGCAGAACTCCACGATGCGGCGGCGCTCCCCGGTCAATTTCCCCATGACCACGGGCAGCCCGATGGCGGGGGAATAACCGTCGATCTTGGCGGAAAGGTTGAGCTGTACGATGTCGCCCTTGCCAATCTTGCGGTATGTGGAACGGCTGATGGCATGGCGGGTGGACTGCTCGCTGAACACATACATGGGAAGCCCTTCATACTCCGCGCCGTTTTCATAAATCACCCTCTGCGCCACGCCGACCATCTCCAGCTCGGTCACGCCCGGCTTCAGGCACCGGATGACTTCGTCCGTCGCCAGCTCGATGATGCGGAAGCCCTCGCGGATGCAGGCAAGCTCGTTGACGCTCTTAATCTTGCGCAGCTCCACCATGATCTCGTTGCACTTGATAATCTGTGCTTTCGGGAAACTATCCTTAAGCCCTTCATAGATGGGCAGCGTACATTCCACATAGCTGCCTAAGCCGATTTTCAGGCATTCGCCTGTGACGCCGATGCCCTTAAACACATCGGCGAAAGTGTCCGCGTGCAGCTCCGGGTAAGAGGGATCCGCAGACTCCCTGAACTCCCGCAGCACGTAGACCTTGTCGATCTTGCCGAAATCCCTGGCGAAGATCGCCGATTCGGGACCGACCATAAGCGCCGCCTCCCCGGATGCGGAAATGGCGACCCCGGCCCGCTCGAACAAAGGCCAGAAGCCGCTGAAGTACCTGGCGTTGGCATAATCGGACTCTGTGCTTGCCACTACCATTACATCCAGCCCTTTCTCCCGGATCAGCTTCGCCGCTTTCGCGATCCTCTCCTGATATTCGCTGTCAGGTATACAGATTCTATTTTCCATTCGTCTAACCTCCTCATACGGCTTCCAGGCCGTTTTCTCATAAAATTTTTGACAGGTTTTCCCTCAACACCCGGCAGGGCACGCCGCCCGCCAGGACATTGGGGGGCACATCGCGGGTGACGACGCTTCCCGCCGCGATGACGGCATAGTCGCCGATGGTCACGCCGGACAAGATCTTCACCCCTCCTCCGATCCACACATGGCTGCCGATCCGGATCGGATGCGCATATTCAAGCCCCGCGTCCCGCCTTTCGGCGTCCAAGGGGTGCTCCGCGGCATAGATGCCGCAGTCCGGCCCGATCAGGACATGGTCCCCGATCTCCACCCGGTTCCCGGCTAAGATGATCAGCCGGTAATTCGCGTAAAAGTGCTCCCCGATGCTGACCCTGTCCCAGAAATCACAGATAAAAGGCTGTTCTATAAGGAACTCCTTGCCTGTATGCGCGAAATTCCTGCGTACCAGCTCCTCCCTTTCCGCGATCTGGGAAGGGCGCAAACGGTTATATTCATAGCTTAATTCCTGGCTTTTCAGACGCCCGCGCAGGATCTCTTCGTCCCCATTCGCGTCATAGAGTAGGCCTGCCAGCGCCTTCTGCGTCTCCGTCATGCTTTCCTCATTCCTTCACGGCGCCATTGGTGATGCCGTAGACGAACTGCTTCTGGAAGAACAAGAACGACAGCAGCATGGGCCCTATGGCGATCAAACAGGTCGCGGCGATAATGGAAGTGGACGGGATGGACGCGATATTTTCCATCAGCTTGGAATTAGCGAACCTGGAATTCTTCAGCATGTTCACATAAGCCAAAATGTTCTGCAACAATGTCTGCAAAGGATAAAGCTTGGGATCCGTGATGAACAGCAGCGCCTCATACCAGGAGTTCCAATACCCTAACGCGGTATTGAAGCCGATGATCGCAAGCGGCGTGCGCGCCAGCGGAAGAACTACGTGGAACAACACCTGATACTCACTGGCCCCGTCAATCTTCGCCGCCTCATGCAGCGTATACGGGATATCGTATAGGTAGGTCCGCATGAGGAAGATCGTCATCGGCGCGGCGATCGGAGGGATGATCAGGGCTAAAATGTTATCCGACAGATGCAGATACCTGGTACATACCATGTAGTAGGGGATGATGCCGCCGCCGAACATCATGGTGAAATAGAAGTAAAACGATACCTGCCTGCGGAAGACGAAATTATGGTTCGATAACGCGAACGCCGCCGTGAAGCAGACGACCAGGTTTAAGATCGTGCCTACCACGGTAATGAAGATGCTTACGCCGAAAGCGCGGACGATCCGGATCGGATGCTCGAACACGGCCTGATAGGCGCTTACCGTGGGTTCATGCGGGAAGAAGCTGATGCCGATCTTTACCAGCTCTTCCCTGTTCGTAAAGGAAGACGATACCAGGAGTATGAACGGGATCAGGCACATTAAGGAAAACAGGAACAGGACGACATGCGCTATGACGGTCAGCGTGGTAACTTTCTTTTTCTTCATTCGCCTCTTCCTCCTTTCAATAAAGCCCGTAATTCGGGTCATACAGCCTGGACAGCTTGTTCGCCACCACGATCAGCACGAAGCCTACCGCAGACTGGAACAAGCCTACCGCGGCGCCCATGGACAGGTTGCCCATGCCCTGGATGGCGCGGAACACATAGGTATCGATGACGTCCGTCGTCTTAAGCAGCAATGGACTGTTCGCCAGGAAGTAAAACATACCGAAATCCGCCCTCAAGATGCCGCTGACGGCAGACAGCGTGTTCAGTACGATCATCGGGGTCAGGAACGGGATCTGCAGCCTGGTCATGATCTGGAAGCCGCTGGCGCCGTCAATTTTCGCGGCGTCATAAAGGGTGGCGTCCGTGCCCACCAATACGCCATAATAAATGATGCAGCTATACCCCGCGCTTTTCCAAATATGGCATATAGGCAAGATGATCCTCCATATCTCCGCATTGTTATAAAAGCTATATTGGATCCCCATCCTGGAAAGCGTGCTGGTGATCATGCCGTTGGCGCCGATCAAGGCCTCCAAGAGGCGGGCGGCCACGACCCAGGAGATAAAGAACGGGAAAAACATGACCGTCTGGTAGAACTTCATGCTCTTCCTGGCCGACGTCACCTGGTACATGAGAAGCGCCAACGCGATTGACACGACCATGCCTGTAACGATGAACAGGAAGTTCATCAACATCGTATTACTCAGGATCCTTGCCGCGTCATTGGACTTGAAGAAGAATTCAAAGTTCTTAAAGCCAACGAACTTACTCTTAAAGGGTCCCAGGGAAAAATCAAAATCTTCAAACGCAAGGATGACGCCCCACATGGGGAGATAGGAAAAGAGGAAAACCTTGATGACCGCCGGCAGTACCAACGACATCAGCTGCAGGTTGTCCTTGCTCATCCATTTCGGCCTCTTGCGTTCGCCTTTTTCTATTGCTTTAGGCGCTTTAGCCGCTTTTGCAACCATATATCCAGCCTCCTTTTCTTAAGAATCTATCCGAATCCGAAAACCGACCGCCTTCATGCCGTCGATCTCTCCGGTAAAAATACCGCTTTCCTTGCCAAACAGGTACTGCAGCCTCTGATGGATATTGTAAAGCGCAATCCCTGTGTCCTTGCTCTTTGCCTCCCCTCGCCTGATGGCTTCCATGGCCTGCTCCTCGATCCCCTTGCCGTTGTCCCTGACATATACTTCGACCGCGCCTTCCTGCTTCCTTGCCCCTACGATCACAAGGCAATGCACCAGTTGGGCGCGTATCGTGGCGTTGATGGCATTCTCCAGAAGGGGCTGCACCGAGAACTTGGGAATCTTTACAGGATAAAACGCATCCTCTATTTCAAACCCGATCTCCAGGCGATTACGGTACCTCTGCCTGCAAATGGTGGCATAAGCCTTTAACAATTCAACCTCTTCTGAAAGCGCCACTACATCCCGCTTCAAGTCTGTGGCGTAGCGGAACATCTTCCCCATGCAATGGATCATTTCCGCCGTATTGTCGCTTCCTTCCGCAAGGGCGTCCCAATATAAGATGTCTAACGTATTATACAGGAAATGAGGGTTCATCTGCAGCTGGAGCTGCTTGAGCTGCTCTTCCTTTAATAACTCCTGATATTTCTGCTTCTCTTCGATGCTTTTTTGCAGCCTCTGGATGGACTGGCAGAAATTCCTGTGCAGGATGTCGATCTCATTTTCCGAATCCGGGTCGAATTCCTTCTCCTCCATTACCTGGAACCCGCCGTTTTCCACGATCGCCAAATCCTTCTGCATCCTGCGCACAGGCGACAGGACATTGTATAAGCTGACCGCCACGAACAGCACGGCCAGGAACAGCACCACGAGGATGCACAATGCCACCCATGCCAAAAACCTTATGTTCGCGCCGTCGATCTCTTCCATTGGCACGATGAGCTGATAGGAGAACCGGTCGCTCTCATTGCTGCTTGAGGAGATGAAGAACCTCCTGCCGTCGAAAGAGGTGATGTCCCTGGAATACCCTTTCTCCGGCTGCAGCTCATGCAGGAAATCCTGGTCCAGGATGGCGCCTCCGATCACGCCGCCCACATCCTCCTTCCGGACGATGAACTGCCCCCCGAACACCCTTGCCCGGGAAAACACGCCCATCAGCCTCTGGGTATTGATGGAAAAGGCCATATAGCCTATGACGCGGTAGCCGGTCGCATACACATCCACGATATTACAGACGAAAAGCAATGAATTTTCCCTCTTTTGGGAGATGATATAATCCATCATCTGCTTTTTCGAAAGGAAATCCCGGGTAAAGCCAAAGACCTCGGACTCCACTCCCTTATCGCTGGCGAACCCTAACGACATCCTCCTGTTGCCCTCCAGATCGAAAACGGCATATTCATTCAAATATTCAAACTGCGTATACAGGTTCGTGATCTTATCCTCAATATGGTTATGCGCCCTGACGAAATCGATCGGGCCTGTCTGTTCGTCGCAGATCGTTTTCACGGACTCTTGAAATTCTTCATCCGACAGGAAGACGAAGATCCCCTGTTCAAACCGTTCCAGCTCGTTTTCCGTATTTTCCGCATATACCCTAAGCAGCATATCCGCGTAATCCATCACCGTGTTCCGATGGTGGAAGAAGAACCATACAATGACCATGGCCAAGATAAGCACCATGACGGCGACCATCAGGACGACCATGTATCGGATTTGCTTGATCAGGGAATGGCGGTGAAAAATTCTAATCTCGTGCATTCTCATACTCGCTGGGCAATACTCCTGTAAATTTCTTGAAGATCTGGGAGAAATACTGGGAGTTGTAACCGAACCCGCACTGCAGGGCCACCTCGAAGACCTTCTTATCCCCCTGGCGCAGCATAGCTTTCGCCTTTTCCAGCCGGACAAGGGTGATGTAACGCGTGATGCTCATGGACATCTTTTTCTTGAAGATGCGTCCGATATAATCCGGCGACAGGTATAACCGCGTGGTCGCCATCTTCCGGATGCTTAAGTCCGTATCCATGTACTCGGCTTCCACGATTTCCTTGATCTTCTCCACGATGGGCTCGGTCTTGACCTGCTCTGCGCCTGCCTCCCCTGCCGGGATCTCCAAGAAGAAGCGGATCAGCTTCTCTTCCAGTTCCCACAGGTTCGCCGCGCCCTGGATGCGCTGGATGAACGCCGTCATGTCCCGGCCGGGAGACGCGCTGCATTTGGAATAAATCCGCAGCCCGAACTCCATGCAAGTCAACCGGATGGAATCCTTGCTCCAGGACAGCGCCTGCATCTTCTCCAACAGCTCATGGACCTTGGACGCCACCTGCTCTTCATTCTTCAGCCGGATGTCCATCACCACATCATCGTACCGCTCCAGGTGAAGCTTGTTGCGGTCCGCCACGGCAGCGCCGTTTCCCACGCCCGCCACGACGGTTTCCCCGGAACCGTATTCCACGCTGTTTTTGCAGATCTCAGCGGACTTTAGGAACTCGTCCCTGACATCTCCTACCTTGCAGATATTGCTGATGACCACGAACGCGTCGCCAGCATAAATCTGCTTATATTTCTCCTTGAATTCCCTGGTCAGGCGGGAGAGCTTGCCCACATCCAATTCATCCACGATCAGGACGCACATATCCTCCACGATGGTGGAGTACAATACATGGGCCCCCGCCAGGAACAACTCGCCCAGTTCCTTGAATGCGATGGGATTATAGATCTCGGAATCGTCCTGCTCGCTCATCAGGACGACGAGGCGGCATTCCTGCCCCTCCATCCGTTCCATCCCACAATACTGATAGGCTGCTTCGTCCCTATGTCCGAAGCCCAAAAGCAGGTCCCGCAGCATCTCCATGCGCAGCGCCGAGACCACCACGGACTCGTTCGCCTTGATCATGCCGTAAAGCTGGCGCTTGCCCTGCTCCTCCCGTATGCGCTTCATGCAATTCGTAAGCGCCCCCACCAGGTCGTCCCGGGAGATCGGCTTGAGCAGGTATTCCCTCACACCGTAGGCCATGGCAGTCTGGGCATACTCGAACTCATTGTATGCCGATACGATGATGTATTGGGTCATTCGTCCCGCATCCGCGAATTTACGGATCACTTCGATGCCATTCTGGTACGGCATCTCGATGTCCGTGATCACGATGTCCGGCTCTGACTCAAGAAGCGCTTCCTCCAGCATCTTGCCGTCGTACACGGTCTTCACAAGTTCCAAACCCAGCTTCTCCCAGGGAATCACCCTTGCGATGCCCTCACATATCATGACCTCGTCGTCCGCTATGATCACTTTCCTGCCCAAGCTGTTCCCTCTCTTTGCAGAAGAGGATTATTTCCCTTTTATTATAGAAAATAACCCTCTTCCTCTCTTCTTTATTCTGATTCCGCTTTCATCGCCGCCATAAGCCTCCTTATGGCCTTACGATCAGTGGTTCGCCTCCCAGAAAGCATCCAACTGGGCCTGCTTCTCGGCAATGATGGTATCCACGCCGGCTTCCTTTAACTTCTGGATGAATTCCGCATAGGTCGAGTCGAAATCCAATAAGCCGTTCATCAAAGGTCCCTCATACTCGCCGATGACCGCGGTACAGTTGGCAACCTCGGTCTGCACGCCATTCAGGTCGCAGTTGAAGCCCATGACGTCGCTGCATGCCGCGGACTTGTTCATCGCATCCTGCTCTTTCCATACATTCTCGTTGTCAGTGGAAAGCACGTATCCGTTGAACACGTTGCCGTATGCCCAGGCGTTCACGGAGATGTCGTACTTCGGAGATTCCGTCTTCTCCAGCTTGCCCTCGTCATTCAGGATGTAGTCCACTCCCTCAATGCCGTAAACGAACGTATTGTAGAACTCTTTATCCGTATTGATCAGGTTGATCAGTTCCACAGCCTTCTCAGGATACTTGGAGTTCACCGTGACGCCGATCATCGTGGCGATGACGCTGTCCGTGGTGATGAACGGCTTGCCGATGGGCTTCACCAAAGCCTGGACGTCTTCATAAGCAAACTGCGTGAAGATGCCGCTTTCCAAGCTTTCCACGTAATAAGGCTGGTACGCGCCTGCCCTTCTGAACAGGCTGGGCTTCTCCAACGTGGAGGTCAATACGTTAGGATCAACATAGCCTTCCTCATACAGATGGCGGGCGAACTTATAATAACTCTGGAACTCTTCCGATTCATACTGGTCGAACACCACAGGCTTGCCGTCGTTCTCATAACGGATGACGCCAGGCGTCTTCTCGCCGCCAAGGCTCTGGAACTCATAATACTCATTCATGGTCGATCCATCGATGCCTCCCCACATGCTATACTGGTCAGAGGTATATCCGGCGTCAGCACATTTCTTGAAATAGTCTTCGACATCTTCATACGTGGTAGCGTTCTCCCAGTCAAAGCCTACTTCCTCGACAATGTTCGAAGGATAGGAGAAATAAGGCTGCCTTGCGAAAACCTGCTGGTTGATCGCCGCATAAATCTTGCCGTTGATCCTGGTGCAGTCCCACCAATCGCTGGGGATGGACTCGTAATACTCTTTCGCATAGACCGGAAGCAGGTCGTCCAAAGGAAGCAGGGCGTTCCTACTTACCAGGGGAGCGTAAAGGTTCAGCCAGGTAGAAGTATACATCAGGTCGATCTGCTCGCCGCTGGCCAGCTTGTTCTGCATCTGCTGCTCGAACTGGGCCACTTCCACGAATTTGACATCCAGGTTGCATCCGATCTTTTCCCTGGTGATCTCATTCAGCTTTGCAAATACGGCTTCCTCGCCGTCCTGGGTCTTAGACCTGTCCGCGAAAGTATAATAAACCAGGGTCGGCATCTCTTCACTGGAAGCCGCATCGCCTGTCTGGGTATCGGCCGGTTGGCTTTCGCCCGTCTGCTGCGTAGTACCGGTGCTATCTTTCGAGGTGTCTGTGCCGGATGTGTCGCCCCCTGAGCCACAACCGCACAATAAGGTGATACATAAAAGCGCTGCCACAACAACTTTTGTCCACTTACTCATGTTCTCTCTCCTTTTCATTGGAAACATTAACGGTTACAGGTTGTCGTTTCCCCCAGACGTCTGTTTTGCAATGAGGAAACCACAACATCTACCTCTATTTTATCCAGGAAAGGCGCTCCCCACAAGTAAGAAATCCGTCGTCGATGTTCAAAAAACCGATAAAAGTCTTCTTTACTTTTCCGCGTTTTCCTTAACTTTCAGGCAAAATACCCGCCCGATCGGGGCTTCTTTACAGGCTATGCCGCCCACATCCACCAAATATCCGCCGTCCTTTCGGACCACGCCCTGGACCTGCGTGTCGCCCAGGGCGGTTATTTCTTCCACTTCCCCGTCATAAGGGATCCAAACCTGGCCGGGGACAGGGTCCGATTCGCTTCGGAACGTCTGGATGGCATAGACCTTGTCCTGCTTCTTCGTAAAGCCGATGCCGTCTTTCTGATACGGGGCGCAGACCCGGGTGCCGTAAATGGCCTCCCCGTATACTTTAAGCCAAGCGCCGATCCCTTTCAGGGAGCGGATGGCTCCGGCGGGCAAGCGCCCGTCCGGCTGGGGGCCTACGTTGATCGCCAGGTTGCCGCCCTTGACCACGATGTCCACCAGCAGATTGATTACCTCCCGGGGGGATTTATATCGATCTTCGTAGCAAAAGGAAAATGACGTTCCCAAGGTGATGCAGCTCTCCCAGGGAATGGACAGGGGCTTCTCGGGGACGCACTGTTCCGGCGTCACATAATTTTCATAAGGGCCGCCCACGGTCCGGTCGGCGCACAGCATCCCGGGCTGGACCTTACGGATCTCGTCGATCACCTCGCCCAGCCGGATGTCCTGCCCGGTCCCGGGACGCACCCAGCCCGCGTCGAACCACATGGCGTCCACATGCCCGTAATTCGTGGCAAGCTCCCTGATCTGGTCCTGGGTAAACGTAACGAAGCGCTCCCATTCCTCCGGGTCCTCGCTCGGTCTGTAGGAGGGTCCCCGCCGCTTAAATTTCCCCCTGGGCGTGTCGTCCTTCCAATAGCTGTCCACGTGCCAGTCCGCCTTGGAGAAATAGACCGCGATCCCCAACCCCCTTTTACGGAAGGATTCAAACAGATGGGCGCAGATATCCGCATATTTATGCGTATGGAAAGGGCAGTCCGGCGCCGTGGACTTATAGTCGGAATATTGGCTGTCGTACATGCAGAAGCCGTCATGGTGCTTGGCGGTAAAAAGGAGATAGCGCATCCCGGCTTCCTTGGCCAGGTCCGCCCATTTCTCCGGCTCGAACCGCACCGGGTTGAACGTCTTGTTCAGGTCGAAATAGGTCTTCTTAAACTCCTCCCCGGTGATCTCCCAGTCGATGCCTTTCCTGGACCAGGAAGCATCCTCATCGCTCAGCGCCCAGGATTCCACGATCCCCAACTGGGAATAAGGGCCCCAGTGCATCATTAAGCCCAGCTTCTGGTCCTGAAACCACTTAAGCTTCCGAAGCACCCAGGGGTCCGTGGGCCACACGTAACGCTCCTCCTGGCTATAATTATGGACGCCCTGCTTGACCATGTCCTTCTCGTCAGGCTGCTTCGCTTTCCCTTCCGGCTGCTTCGCCGCTTCTTCCGGTCCCTTTGCGCTTTCGCCAGGCTGATTCGCTGGCGCTTCCGGTCCTTTTGCACTCTCGCCAGGCTGATTCGCCATTTCACCGGCTCCCGGCGCGGCTTCCCTGGCCGCATCCTTCGTTTCTATAGCTTCCTCTTTCAAAATTTCATTCACCTCCATGGATGTTTACTCTCCTTTCATGACGATCGACCAACAGGATGGCATCAAGACCGATGCCTTCTTACCGACATTCTATCACATTCCCCCTTTTCCGGCAATCCTTAAGAGGAGCGTTAAAATTGTGTCAATCTATGGGTTTTTCAGGACCAATTTTCGAAGGAAAAACCAAGGACCACAGAAACGATCTGGCCGTTTCCATGGCCCCTGGCGAAGAGAACATGTCTGAAAAAATACTTTTTAAAGCGCCCTGCGGAAAGCGCCCAAGTCCCAATCCAGCATGGACTGCACCTGGCGGATCTTCCATTCGATGAACTCCTCGTCCCCTTGGTAATCCATCTCCTGTTCCCAGCCGATGCGGGAATTCAGCCGCACGATCGGGAGGGCCTGCCTGGCGTTCTCTATCTCCTTGCGGGCGATCTTTTCCATCTCGTCCAGCCAATGCAAGGCGTCTTCTTTGTTGTCCGACACGTTCAGATGGGTCCTGGCCACCAGGAATTCCTTGGTGTGGATCGCCGTCCTTACGCTCAGGTAAATATATTTCCCCAGGTCCATCAGCTCCTGGAGGTCGTCGTTAGGGTCCGCCACCTGGTCCATGATGTCCATTCCCTCTTTCATGAGCCGCTCCATCTCCTTTAGGGACCTGATCTCATGATGGATGCGGATCTGCGGGATGGTGATGCTCTCATGGCTGTTCTCCAGGGCCACATAGCCGGGAGCCTCGATGGGCGTGCAGCGGGGCGGCACGGAAATCCTGTTGAAATTCAAAGGATACGCCGGCCCTACGCGGAACGGCCCGTACTGGTCCGCCTCCGCCGCGATATAATAACGGATGGCTTCACTCCAGACGCCCAGCGCCTTGCGCACCGTGCCTGCAGCCTCTTCCCCGTAATGGCTTGCCAGGATCCGATGCAGCAGGTCCTTCTCCGGGCGGGTGGAGAGGGTGAAGTTCCACTTGGTCAATTCGCTGATGAAAGAGGGGGTATAGCCATAAGTCCAGGAATCCATCGTCCCGCACAGCCCATATTTTTCCCGGCACTCTTTCATGGTGTCATACCGCCTCTGCCACTGGTCGGGGAAGGGTTCGTAAGGAATCGCCCCAAAGTCCCAGGTCTGTCCGGCCGTGTCCGTCTTGGCATAGAGCCGTATGCCGCATTCCGCCGCCGCTTCCGCTTCCGTGCGGAAATAATAGCCCGGTCCCGCCACGCTTAAGGAATAATCCGCGGTACGCTCCTTTACGCCATCCACCTCATAGACCTCGAACATCTCATAGGTCGCCATAAGGGAGATTCCCTTAGGCAGGGCGCGGATCAGCTTCACCCGATCCTCCGCGGGGGCCCAGCCCCAGTTATAGCTCCAGAAGATGATGTCCACATCGGGATTGTATGGGGAAACCGCTTTCTGGATCATTTCCAATAGCTGCGGGAAATCCATACAGGGCCACCAGCCCGGCATGTACCGCCCGTCCGGCAGCACGTCCGGCGGCGGGAAGCTGGTCCTGCCTAAGGTATGGGGGTCCTTGCTGGGGAACGCGATGCTTTCCCCCACTAAGAGGACTCCTTTGATGTCCGGGCAAGCCTTGAACAGTTCGCCGTAAGTGCTGTCATAATACTCCTGCGCCCCTTCGTCATCCGGGTGCTTCTTGCTGGGGATGGCGCTCTGGACGTAGACATCGATGCCGTAGCGATGCGCACGCCGGATCAAGTCGTTCATATCCAGGAAGCCTGTATAAACCTGGTTCGGTCCCTTCGCCGACAGCAGGATGGCATCCATTCCCGCGTGGGCGATGCCAGACAGGTGTTCGTCCGGGTATACGTCCTGGCTAAATCCGGAATGGATGATGCGGGGGGAATACATGGCGCGGTTCTCCACCTCCCCCTTTTCCAGGAAGGGCGCTTTGCGCAGCGTCATCAGGTCCTCCAGGTAGTAAAGCGCCTGGGCCGCGCCCCGTTCGTCATGGGCCAGGAT
>CANPWC010000010.1 GCA_947581905.1 uncultured Acetatifactor sp. | reverse complement strand
CTGTGACGAAAGGGCTTATTCCGTGCCGTCCTCCCCTGTGGCTTGCGCCAAGGACTCGGGCTTCGTGATGCCGCTTAGCCGTTGGGACAGGCTTTGAAAATCAGAGGGACCGCTTTCCAGGTAAAACGTATGGAAGCCGTAATCCGTATATTGGTCCTGCCACTGCGCCCTGGCTTGTTCCCGGAGGGAAAGGATCTCCAGGTATCCGAGGTAATACTTGGGATAGTTGGCGGGCTCTTCCACGATGTACTCGTAAACGGCGTTTGCGGCCGCCTTCCCGCCAAGCCCGAATGAGGAGAGCAGGTTTTCTATTTGCGCTTCAGACGCGTTATCATAGTGAATGAAAAGATCGATCAGGGAATAAAGACACAACAGCAGGCTGCGGTTGTGTTTTTCTAATTGGACCGCTTGCGCCAACAGGGCTTCCCCCTGTTCCTCCAACAGGTCGGAAGCGAAGTCGAAGGAAAGGAATTCCACATAGAGCGCCCAACCCTCCAGATACCCGCCATACCATAATAACTGCCTTGCCAGCAGGGCGGGCGAGATTTCCTGGCAGCGGTTGTAAAATACCGATTGGTACAGGTGCCCGGGATAGCCCTCATGGGCGAGCGTGGTATAAAGCTCCAGCTTGGAGGGGGCGTTTTTTTCGTTGATATAAATCACGTTGGCCGTGGTATCATCCAGGGGAGGGGTCAGGAAGAAAGCGGGCGCGCTATATTCCTGGAGGCTTTCGGACACTGGCTTGACCGTGACGCAAGGCTGGGCCGCCAGGTAGATGGAATCGTGGAAGGCGGGGAAGTCGCCCTGCATCCGAAACTGCAGGTCCGCCAGCATCTGCGCGGCGCTGTGGTAAGGGAAGGACACTTCGAGCGCCCGTCCATAGTCAAGCTGCGCAAGCTGGGGATGCTGGGACAAGAGCGCCTTGACCGCGGCGGATTCCTCGTTGATTTTTTGAAGCAGAAGCTCTTTTATTTCCGGGACGCCCCGGTCGGAACCGGTCCTTAAGCGCAGCAAAAGCTCATAGTAAGCCGCGCCGCCGTCGTGGGACGCAAGCCCTGCCAGAGGGATTTCCTCGTCCACAAGCAGGCACAGGCTGTCCGCAAGGTCCTCATAGGCAGGCTGCATGACCGTCCGCAGGAGCCGGTTGTTCTGCGCCGCGTATGCCTTGGCAGCCTCTTGTGAGATCACCCCATTGTTGACCAGGACAAGGAGCCGTTCCCGGAAAGTACGCTGTAAGAAATGGTCTTCTTTTTCCAGGGAGGCTTTGTCTAAGATGGTGTCGCATTGTTCAATGACTTTTTCCAAAGAAGGCTTTGCCATCAAAAGCCCCGCGGCCGCTTTTTCCTGTTCAAAGCAAAGCAGGGACGCGAAATATTCATCGGTCTGGTCTAAGAGTTTGAGGTAATCGAGGACATCCTGTTCGGTACGGAACGTATATTCCGCCAACAGGATGGGGAGCTGGGATTGGGCGCCGCCGGAAGGGGACAGGGGCTCATCCAGGTACGGGTTTTCCCCCATGGACAGGGAGATCTCTAAGGAGCGTAGAAGCAGTTGCCGGGCATAAGCGTCCTCCGCGTTCAGCCGCTCCTCGTTTAGGGAGCCAAGCGCCGCCAGGAGGTTTTCCGTCTCGGCTTGCCTGGCGGGCAGCGAGTCGGAAGAATAACGGGGCAGGACCGCGTCGTAGCGGTAGATGCCGAAGTTCTCCGGGTGCGCCAGGGTATAGTGCATGTCGAGGGTGCTTGCCAGCATTTCCTCCCGGAAAAGTTTTGCGCTAATGGTTTCAAACAGGCGCTCGTCCCTGCGGTAAGTGAAAAGGAAGACTGTGAGGAAAAGGAACGCTGCCAGGGCGGAGAGGCCGGCGAGCAGCTGCCGGAATGAGAGGCGGGACCTGGTGGGCATGGCGGATCCCCTTTTACGCTTGATCGATAATAACTATATGAACCCCGGGGGAAAACTATGCCACGTCAAGGGCAATCCGCACGCGTAAATGGGACTTGAAGCGCCATTTCATGAGCAAAGGCAGTCGCGGAGTGACGAAAAGCGCGTAAGCGCGACTTTGCCAGCCGAACTTGGTTGCGGGCTGGACTGGTACCGGACCGTTGCGGTCACGCCGGATTCCGGAACGCATGATATTGACAAGAAAGGAAGAAAACAATATACTGGAATTAACGGAAAACGAAGAAAAGGGGCTGCAAGGACAGCAAAGAGGAGGAAAATGAAGGAAACGAGCAAAGCCGCCATAGAGGCAGGCAAGACCATCCTAGGGGTGGAATTCGGTTCCACCCGTATTAAAGCCGTACTGATCGATGAGACCCACGCCCCGATCGCCATGGGGGCATGGGATTGGGAGAACCGCCTGGAAGACGGCATTTGGACTTATCACCTGGAAGATGTATGGAACGGGTTCCAGGGCTGTTATCGCGCGCTGGCGCAGGACGTATGGCAGAAGTACCACCTGAAGCTCCAGAAAATCGGCGCGATCGGCATCAGCGGCATGATGCACGGGTATATGCCGTTTGACAAGGACGGGAAGCTGCTTGCGCCATTCCGCACCTGGAGGAACACGATCACGGAACAGGCCTGCAAGAAGCTGATCCCGGTATTTGATTTCAACATTCCCCAGCGTTGGAGCATCGCCCACCTGTACCAGGCGATCCTGGACCAGGAAGAGCATGTGAGGGATATCGATTATCTTACCACCCTGGCCGGCTATATCCATTGGAAGCTGACCGGTCGGCGCGTGTTGGGCGTCGGGGAAGCGTCCGGCATGTTCCCGATTGATTCCGACACCTGCAGCTTCCATCAGGGCATGGTACGGCAGTTTGACGAGTTGGTGGCGGACCAGGGGTATCCCTGGAAGCTGGGCGAGATCTTGCCCGAAGTCCTGCGGGCCGGGGAGGATGCCGGCACATTGACCAAAGAAGGGGCGTTGCTTTTGGACCCCACCGGGACCCTGCAGGCGGGCAGCCTCATGTGTCCTCCCGAGGGAGATGCCGGCACCGGCATGGTGGCCACCAACAGCGTAGGCGTCCGTACCGGCAACGTGTCCGCCGGGACCTCCATTTTTGCCATGGTCGTATTGGAGAAGCCCTTATCCAAGGTATATGAGGAGATTGACATGGTGACGACCCCGGACGGGCTGCCTGTCGCCATGGTGCACTGCAATAACTGTACCTCGGACCTGAACGCCTGGGTGAACCTGTTCCAGGAATTTGCCGCAAGCTTTGGCATGTCGGTCGACCGGGACGAGCTGTTCGGGACCCTTTACCGCAAGGCGTTGGAGGCCGACCGGGATTGCGGAGGGCTGATGGCTTATAATTATTATTCCGGTGAGCCCATCACTGGCTTTGACGCTGGCAGGCCCCTCTTTGTACGGACCCCTGACGCGAAGTTTAACCTGGCCAACTTTATGAGGACGCACCTTTACAGCGCCCTGGCCTCCTTGAAGATCGGGCTGGACATTTTAATGAGGCAGGAGCAGGTTTCGGTGGACTCCATCACCGGGCATGGCGGGCTGTTCAGGACGCCGGTCGTTGGCCAGGCGATGCTTGCCGCCGCGATCAACGCCCCTGTAACGGTCATGGATACGGCAGGTGAGGGCGGTCCCTGGGGGCAGGCGGTCTTGGCCGCTTACCGGTTGGAACGAAAAGACGGGGAGGGCCTGGCTGATTATTTAAACGAGCGCATTTTTGCCGGACAGGCCGGGACGACCATTTCTCCCGACCCTGCGGATGTGGCTGGCTTTGACGCCTTTATCGAAAAGTATAAGGCCTGCCTGCCCAGCGAGCGGGGCGCCGTCGAGAACCTGGACTAGCGTTAGGCCTTTGTCCTGCCGCATGTCCTGAAAGGGGGGCTTATGTTAGAGGAATTGAAAAGAAAGGTTTGGGAAGCGAATCTTGAGCTGCCCCAATACGGCCTGGTGACTTTTACCTGGGGCAATGCCAGCGCCATAGACCGTGAGAGCGGCCTGTTCGTCATCAAGCCCAGCGGGGTGCGGTATGAGAAGCTTGCGCCGGAGGATATGGTCGTGATGGACCTGGCGGGGAAAAAAGTGGAGGGGCGTTACCACCCCTCTTCCGATACGCCGACCCATTTGGAGCTTTACCGGGCGTTCCCCATGGTGGGAGGCATCGTGCACACCCATTCTTCTTATGCCACGAGCTGGGCGCAGGCGGGGCGTGACATTCCCTGCTATGGGACGACCCATGCGGATTATTTCTTTGGCGCTGTGCCCTGCTTAAGGTGCCTGACCGCGGAAGAGATTGAGGAAGCCTATGAAAAGAACACGGGACGCCTGATCGTGGAGGAGTTTGGCCGCCTGGGCAAGGACCCGTCCGCCATGCCCGCGGCCTTATGCAAGAACCATGGCGTGTTCACCTGGGGCAAGGATGCCGGGGAGGCGGTGCATAACGCCGTGGTCCTGGAAGAGGTGGCGAAGATGGCATACCGTACGGAAGCCCTTAACCCGCAGGCGGCCGCCGCGCCCATAACCTTGCAGGAGAAGCATTATTACAGGAAGCATGGCGCGAACGCCTACTATGGGCAGAAGTAAAGCATAAAGGTCTGGAAAGGCAGGAAAGGGCGGTTTGTGCCGGAGCGTCACAAATTGCCCTGATGGCAGGCGGGGAATCACCCTCTTGGGTTTTAAGAGGAGTAAGCCTCCCCTATGCCCCGATCGCAGCAACGCTCCGGAACGGAGGAAGGCATGAATAATTTAGAACTGCGCAAGCATGCGAATGATGTGCGCAAGGGCATTGTGACGGCAGTCCACAGTGCAAAGGCAGGGCATCCCGGAGGCTCCCTTTCCGCCGCGGATGTATTTACGTACCTCTATTTTGAAGAAATGAACATTGATCCGGCGAATCCGCAGATGGAGGACCGGGACCGCTTCGTATTGTCCAAGGGGCATACCGCGCCCGGCCTATATTCCGCGTTGGCTTACAGGGGCTTCTTCCCGGTGGAGGACTTGGAGACCCTGCGTAAGCTGGGATCCTATCTTCAGGGGCACCCCAACCTCCACATACCTGGAGTGGACATGGCTTCCGGCTCCCTGGGGCAGGGGCTTTCCGCCGCGGTAGGCATGGCCCTGGGCGCGAAAATGGACGGGAAGCAATTCCGCGTTTATGCCCTGTGCGGAGACGGGGAGATCCAGGAGGGACAGATTTGGGAGGCCGCCATGTTCGCGGGCTTCCATAAACTGGACAATCTATGCGTCATGGTGGATAACAATAATCTTCAGATTGACGGCCCCATCGACCAGGTGTGCTCCCCGTACCCGATCGATAAGAAGTTCGAAGCGTTCAACTTCCATGTGATCAATGTGGACGCCCACGACTTTGACGCCTTGCGCGCGGCGTTCGCGGAGGCGAGGCGGACCAAGGGCGCGCCTACCTGCATCGTGCTGCACAGCTTGAAGGGCAAGGGCGTCTCTTTCATGGAAAATAACGTGGATTGGCATGGCAAAGCGCCCAATGATGCCGAATATGAAGTGGCCATGGCGGACCTGGAGCGGATCGCCGAGGAATTAGAGAAAGAGGGTGAAGCATAATGGCGGATGTGAAGAAGATTGCAACCAGGGAAAGTTATGGCAACGCCCTGAAAGAGCTGGGCGCGGAATACCCCCAGCTGGTCGTGCTGGATGCCGACCTGGCCGCGGCCACCAAGACTGGCATTTTCAAGAAAGCTTATCCAGAGAGGCATATTGACTGCGGCATCGCGGAATGCAACATGGTAGGCATCGCCGCGGGGCTGTCCCTGGTCGGGAAGATCCCGTTCGTGAGCTCTTTCGCCATGTTCGCCGCGGGACGTGCTTTTGAACAGGTGCGCAATTCCGTGGGCTACCCCCATCTGAACGTGAAGATCGGCGCTACCCACGCGGGCATCACGGTAGGCGAGGATGGCGCTTCCCACCAGTGTAACGAGGATATCGCCCTGATGCGTTCCATCCCCGGCATGGTGGTGATGTGCCCGGCAGATGACGTGGAAGCGAGGGCGGCCGTACGCGCCGCGGTGGAATATGTGGGGCCTGTGTACCTGCGCTTCGGCCGCGCCGCGGTGCCCATCGTCAATGATGGTCCCAATTACCATTTTGAGATTGGAAAGGGCAACATCCTAAGGAAAGGGGACGATGTGACGATCGTCGCCACCGGCGTCTGCGTGGATTCCGCCCTGGGCGCTGCGGCAAAGCTTGAGGAGGACGGCATAAATGCCGAGGTGGTCAACATTTGCACCATCAAGCCCTTAGATGAGGCGCTTATCCTGGAGAGCGCAAGGAAGACCGGGCGGGTGGTGACGGTGGAAGAGCATAGCGTCATCGGTGGTTTGGGCAGCGCGGTCTGCGACTGCTTAAGCGAGCATTTGCCTACGCCGGTGAAAAAGCTGGGTTTGCAGGATGTGTTCGGCGAGTCCGGTTCCGCTTCCGCCCTGATGAAGAAATATCGTTTGGACGCGGAGGGCGTCTACCAGTCAGTCAAAGAGTTCGTCCGTTGAAAATAGCCGGGAGGATTCCCCTGGAAAGAGGATTCCTCCGGAAGCAAGACAGACAGGCAAAAAGCCTGGGGCCCATTACTAGGGTCCCAGGCTTTTTTATCCGACAGAAGCCAAATCCACAGGAAATCCCTGTTCCCGCCCCGCAAAATATAAGGTTTTGAAAACTTCTTGTCATGTATCAGGAGACAAAGTAAACGAATAGTGGAATACGGCGTATCGAATTGAAATTGCTGTATATCCTTTGTATAATCATTATAGGTAATCACTATAGGGAATCATGACGGGGGGATCGTGATAAGGAAACATCGAAAGCCCGGGGCGCGCGAAAGGGTTGCCTGCGCGCACCCTGGGAGGCATGCCTATCGGGAGGCGGCGTGGGAATGGGTACGAAAGAGAAGGAACAGGCGAGAGGTTTGATCACATCGCTTTACGAAGAGAACTATAGGACCATGATGTCAATGATCGCTAAGGATCTTGTATGCAACCCGATCGCGGAAGATATCGTGCAGGATACCTTTTGTGAAGCGATGCGCAACTGGGAGAAGCTTTTGGTCCATGAGAATCCCGGAGGCTGGCTGATGGATACCGCCAAGTATAAGATGTTGTCCGTGAAAAAGAGGATCAATTCCCGCAGCCTAAGGGAAACGATGGAGATGGAGGAAGAGTGGGAATACTTGGAGAATGAGTATGGGTTGGTGGAAGTGAACCTGCTGTTCGATTCTTCCCTCACCCTGCGGGAGAAGACGCTGTTCCACATGTTTTACCTGGAGGGTTATTCCATGCGGGAGATCGCGCAGGCGGAAGGGATCTCGGAGGGGAATTGCAGGGTGAAGATGCACAGGATCCGGGACAAGCTAAGGAAATACCTGGAAGCCGAGTCCCCGCAGTTTCGCAAGAGACGCTAGAAGAAAGCAAAGCGCCCAAGCCTTAAATGCTTGGGCGCTTGGACGTCACTGTTTTCCCCTGAAGAAGTTTTCCAGCAGTTCCATCATCTTACCCAGGTCGATCGGCTTGGGAAGATGGCCGTTCATGCCGGACTCAAGCGCCAGCTCCCGATCTTCCTCGAAAGCGTTGGCCGTCATCGCCACGATCGGGATGTCAGAGATGGAAGTGTCCGGAAGGGCCCGGATGGCGCGGGTGGCATCGTAGCCATTCATGATCGGCATCTGGATATCCATAAGGATCAGGGAATAATAATCCGGCGCGGCCTGACAGACCATGTCATAAGCCTGTTTGCCGTTCTCGGCGCATTCTACTTCAAATCCCGCTTCTTTCAGGAGCTCCACCGCGATTTCCCGGTTTAGTTCATTGTCCTCGGCTAAGAGGATGCGCTTGCCCACGAAGCTTTCCGTCTTGGGAAGAGGGGCTTTTTGGGGCGGCTCCTGCACGGCCCGTCCCAGGCTGCGTTCCAGGGTGTTGTGGAGGTCAGAGGCGAACAGGGGCTTGCTGATAAAGCCGGTGACGCCGGCCTGGCGCGCCTCCGTCTCAATGTCCGTCCAATCATAAGAGGACATCAGGATGATGGGGGAGTCGTGCCCCACCACCTTGCGGATTTGCCGGACGGTCTCTATGCCGCTTAACCCGGGCATGGACCAATCTACGATGTATACCTCGAAAGGATCGGCGAGTTCCACGGCTTCGCTCGTGCGCGCGATGGCCTCCTCGCCTGACAGGGCCCATTCCGCCCGCATCCCGATCTGTCGAAGCATTTTGGATACGCTCTGGCAGCAGACGAGGTCGTCGTCCACGACCAGGCCGCGCAGCCCCTTGAGCTCCGCGATGGGTCCCATCTCATGATGCGCGGCGGAAAAGCGCAGTTCCAGGTTTACGGTGAAAGTGGTCCCCTTTCCCTGCTCGCTTTCCACCTCGATGGTGCCGCCCATCATGTCTACGATGTTCTTCGTGATGGCCATGCCCAGGCCGGTGCCCTGGATGCCGCTTACGGTAGAGGTTTGTTCCCTGGTGAAAGGATCGAACACAGTCTTGGCGAACTCCGGGCTCATGCCGATGCCCGTGTCGCTGACCCGGAATTCGTATAATCCCCGTTTGGAGGAACGGGAAGGCTTCTGGGTGATCCGGATCGCCACCGTTCCCCCGGCAGGAGTGAATTTGATGGCGTTGGAGGTCAGGTTCAACAGGATCTGGTTCAGCCGCAGCTTATCGCAAAAGACTTCTTCGTCCGTCACATCCACGGTATCGATAAACAACTCCATGTTCTTGGAATGGATGTCGGATTGGACGATGTTCCTTAGTCCCTGCAGGATGTCCGCCAGGTTCTCCGGCCGTTCGGTGATCGTGACCTTGCCCGATTCGATGCGGCTCATATCCAGCACGTCATTGATGAGGGAAAGCAGGTGGTTGGATGCCTGGGAAATCTTGGACAGATAGTCCAGCGCACGCTCCCTGTTGTCCAGGTGGGTGGTGGTAAGGGCGGTATAGCCGATAATGGCGTTCATGGGCGTGCGGATGTCGTGCGACATGTTGTTGAGGAAGGCGGTTTTGGCACGATTGGCCGCGTCCGCCGCCTGAAGCGCCCGGTTCAACTCCTGGGCTTTGTCCTTTAACTCCGCGGTAGCCAGGTCCACCTTTCGCTCCAGCTGCTTCTGGTTGCGGGTCCGCACCCCCAATAAGGCCAGGATGAAAAGCAGCAGGAAGGAAAAGACGATGGCAAGCACGATGTAAAGCGGGTTCCGGTATAAAAAGGCGATCAGGCCGACATTTTCATTCCGCATGGCGTCCATTTCCCGGGAGATGATGGCATCCAGCTGCGCATCTGAAAAGCTGTCCGCCCCTTTGTCCAAAAGGGAGAGCAGGTATCTGCCGCCGGGGACGTCGTCCCCTACGGCATAGGACATGGAAGTCGCCCCGAAGACGACGGCGGCCAGCCGGTTGCGGACGTCCTGCTGGACGTATTGTTCGGCGGTGTATGAGTAGAGGATGGTGGCGTCCGCCCTGCCGTCCAACACGGCCTGCACGCAGTCTTCCGTGGTCGGATATTTTAACAAGGTGTCCTCGGAATACCGGTTGGCGATCAAGCTATCCAAAGCATCCGCCCGGTCCATCACCGCCAGCCGTTCCACCGTCCCGTTAAAGCCGTCCAGGGTCAGGCGGGCGAAGCTGGTCTGGAAGTAGGGGACGGTGATCCGATATCCCTCTTCCTCCGCCAAATAGAAATCACCGGCGAAATCCAGCACCACATCGGCAGCGCCCTGCGCACGGAGGGCATAATATTCCTTCCGGTCCTTTACCGGGATGAACTCATAGTTTAAGCCCAAAAGCTCGGCAAGCTCATCAAAGATGGAGGGAAGGATCCCCTTGGCCTCGCCGTCCTGGAAATAGCAATACGGGGCCCTTTCCGGGTTGAACAGTAAGCGTAAGGGGACGCCTAAGGCCTGATGCTCTTCCAGAAAAGCCCGCTCCCCCGCGTTCATGATGACGGATCCGGTCAAGTCAGTGGAATAATAAGCCTCATGCAAAGCTTCCCTCCAGTTGGGGTCGTAGAGGTCCATTTCGTTGATGGCCGCGTTGATGCGGTCCATCAGGTCGACATTGTCCTTCCGCGTGCAGATGTAAAACGGGCTTGCGTCGAAGGATTCCAACAGCCATTCATTCTCTAAGAGCCGGAGGCTGCCTGTGACGGCGGCGTCCACTTCGCCGCCCTGTAAGGCATCCGTCAGTTCGTCCTGGTTGGAGAAGTAGACAGGCTCAAAGGTGAAGCCATGTTCCTGGGCGAAGCGTTCAAAGTTTTCATTCTTGGAGTTGCCCTCCAGCATTCCCACGGAAATGCCGTCGTAGGTGGCGTAATCCCCTTCCAAAATGTCCTGGTTCCCGGCTTTCACGGTGAGGATGGTGGAATTGACGCCGATTGACTGGTCGGAGAACAGGAACTCCTCTTCCCGCTGCGGGGTCTTGGAGACGGAGGTGACAATGTCCACCTCCCCGTTTCGAAGCATGTCCAGGGCGTCGGCGTAGGATTTGTCATAGCCCAGATATTCATAGGTCCAACCGCCATAGATGGCAAGCCTCTGGAGGAATTCATAGCCATATCCGCTCCGGTGCCCGTCCTCCCTGATGATATGGTATCCGGAGAAAGAAAAGAAGCCCACCCGTAAGACCTCGGGCGCTTTGCGTTCCACCCCGGCGGCCTGCGCGGCAAGGCAAGACGCCGCTGACAGAATGACTGACAACGCGAAGCAAAGCAGGCGTCCTCCATAGGTGGAGCGCTTGTTTTCCCGGTTCCGTTTGTTCAAAAGATTCTTCATTGGCAACCTCCCTACAGTCTGTCTTTCCCTATTATATTCGTTTGCCGGTCCGAAGGCAAGTTTTTTGTAACGTAGGGAAGGACCAATTTTCCTTGGCTTTTCCTTGCATTTATAGGTTGATTGTTGTAAAATCAATTCATATCTTATAAGGAAGCCGCGAGAGCGGGACCAAAGGAGTTGGATTATAATATGGGAAAATATTTCGGGACGGACGGCTTCCGTGGGGAAGCCAACGTGAATCTGACCGCGGACCACGCGTACAGGATCGGACGGTTCCTGGGCTGGCATTATCGCCATGAGGACGGCACCGAGCGCTGCAAGGTCGTGATCGGCAAGGACACGAGGCGTTCTTCTTACATGTTTGAATATGCCCTGGCGGGCGGGCTGACCGCTTCCGGCGCGGATGTATACCTGCTGCATGTGACGACGACCCCCAGCGTGTCTTACGTGGCGCGGACGGAGGATTTCGATTGCGGCATCATGATTTCGGCAAGCCACAATCCTTATTATGACAACGGCATCAAGCTTTTGAACTCCAACGGGGAGAAGATGGATGAAGAAACCATCCGCAAGGTGGAGGATTACCTGGACGGCAAGGTGGAAGAGGTCCCTTACGCGAAAGGGGAGGACATCGGCTGCACGGTGGATTACGCCGCGGGCAGGAACCGTTATATCGGCTATCTGATTTCCCTGGCCACGCGTTCCTATCGGGACAAGAAAGTGGGCCTGGACTGCGCCAACGGCAGCGCCTGGATGATCGCCAAGAGCGTGTTCGATGCCTTAGGCGCGAAGACATATGTGATCAACAACCGCCCGGACGGCCTGAACATCAACAAAGGCTGCGGCTCCACCCACATCGAGGGACTGCAGAAGTATGTGGTGGAGAACGGGCTGGATGTGGGCTTCGCTTTTGACGGGGACGCGGACCGCTGCCTGTGCGTGGACGAGAAGGGGAACCTGGTGGACGGGGACGCGATCATCTATGTCTGCGGCTGCTACCTTAAGGAGAACGGGGAGCTGTTCGGCAACAAGGTGGTCACGACGGTCATGTCCAATTTCGGCCTCTACAAGGCTTTGGATAAGGCAGGCATCGCTTATGAGAAGACTGCCGTGGGCGATAAATATGTTTATGAGAACATGGTGAATAACGGGTATCGTCTGGGAGGAGAGCAGTCTGGGCATATTATTTTCAAAAAATATGCCACCACCGGCGACGGCATCCTGACTGCCATCAAAGTGATGGAGGTCATGCTGGAGAAGAAGATGACGCTGGGTGAATTGGCGGAGCCTTTCCATGTCTATCCCCAGGTTTTGAAGAACGTGCGCGTGACGGATAAGGCGGCCGTGCGGCAGGATGCGGACATCCAAAAGGCGGTGGATGAGGTGGCTTGCGCCTTGGGCGACGACGGCAGGATCCTGGTGCGTGAAAGCGGGACGGAGCCGGTCATCCGGGTGATGGTGGAAGCCGGGGACCTGGAGGTCTGCCATCATTATGTCGACCAGATCATCCGCCTGATTGAAGAGAAGCATTATACGGTTTGACGGCAAAAGCCCGACGGGGCTTAAGCGCGGTCCGAAAGCCTGCCTCAAGCAGCTTGGAGGCAGGCTTGTTTCAAGTTTGCGTAAGATGCGCAGGCCTGGGGCTTATCACTTACTGATCGTGATCGGACAGAATCTTGATTGCGGGGGAATGGCAGACCATGTTGAACAGGACAAAGATCAGGAGCCTGACGCACGCTTCTTTCTATTCGCGGGGGCTGGACCTGTATCTGTGTAACAAGGTGAAGGATCTTAAGGTGGAGGAAGGCTCCTTCCTGGAAACCGTCACGGCCCATGTGGAAGGGAGCGGCACGAAGGAATATACAGTCCGTTTCCGGTACGACGACGTCCGGGATGAAGTGGTCCTAAGCGAGTGTGATTGCCCTGCATACTACAGCTATGAGGGCTTGTGCAAGCATATCGTGGCTTCCATGTTGAAATATGTGGACGCCAGGAATTTAGATCGGAAGCTTAAGGAGGGCGAGGACGGCGAAGCAAGGGGCTGGCAGCGGGATACGGCGTTCTCGGGGCAGAAGGCTTTGCGCGCCAATACGACGGAATCCATGCGCCGGATGCTGAACCGGCAGCTTGTCCAGAAGACGGCGCCCCTGGTCCAGGGAGGCGTTTTTGGCAAGGTACGCCTGGAACCTGCCCTGACCGTGGAGGGGGACAAAGCGACGGTGGAATTTAGGATCGGCGTGGGCTCCACTTATATTTTAAAGGATGTATTGCAGTTCGCGGAGCGTATGAAGCAGGGGGAAGAGTTTGAGTATGGCAAAAAGCTGAAGTTCACCCACCTGATGGAAGCGTTCGAGCCTGAAAGCCGCGCCCTGGCCGCCTTTATCTGCGGATGGGCTAAGGAAAATGGGGACCGCTATTCCCAGATGGCGTATTTCGGCTTCCCCTATGCCGCGTCCCGTGCGAGCGTCCGCAGGATGACCCTTTCCGGGGGCGGCCTGGAGGACTTTATCGAGGCGATGGGCGAAAGAAGCTTTTCGGCCATGGTGCAGCGCTTCCCCGCGGCTGCCGGGAAAGAAGACGATGGAGAGGAAAGCAGGGAAGAAGACGGCTGGCAAGAAAGTGACGGACAAGGGGCCGACGGGCGAAGGGAAGCTTTCCCTACCTATCATGAAATAGCGTATTATAAAGAAATATTCTGGCGCCGCGTGGAAGGGTTCCCCAGGCGTAAGCTTCGGATCGTGGATGAAGAAGATGGCGTGCGGCTGTATGTGGTCCAGCCGACCCTGGTGGAAGGGGAGCGCTATGACGTTTCCTTCGATGCGGGCAACGTTTATTTAGAGCCCAGGCAGGGGGCGGACACCCTGCGGGAGTTCCATGCCTGTGCCAGGGAGGCAGGGGAAAAGGGGATTTATCTTCAAAAGGAAGACGTGCCGGCTTTTTGCCGGGACCTTTTGCCGATCTTGGAGAGGCATTATTCGTGTGACAAGGAAGGGTTCCACCAGGAAAAGTACGACTTTGTCCCGGTGTCCTTTGAGATTTACCTGGACGCGCCCGCGCACGATATCGTCACCTGCCGCGTGATGGCAGTGTACGACGGGCGGAAATATAATGTTTATGGGGAAAAGACGGACAGCGGCCTAAGGGACCTGGTCCAGGAGATCGCCGTGGGACAGGCGGTTTTGGCTGCTTGCGGCGTCCCTGGCCTGGGCACGTCCTCCATGGTGGTCGCCAACACGGAGGACCAGATCTACGAGATCCTGCGGGAGGGGATCCCGCGGATGCAGGAATTAGGGGAAGTGTTCGTCTCGGACGCCCTCAAGCGGATCAAGGTCACGCAGCCGCCCCATGTGACAGTGGGCGTTTCCCTGTCCGGGGATTTGTTGGAGCTTAGCATGACGACGGAGGATATGTCCGAGGAGGAACTTCTGGAAATCCTGAATCGTTATGACCGGAAAAAGAAATACTATCGGCTTAGGAACGGGAATTTCGTCAATGTGCGGGGAGAGGGACTGGAGGTCCTGGCGCAGTTGAAGCATGACCTGGGGCTTAATGAGAAGCAGCTGTCCCGCGGGACGGTCACGCTGCCGAAGTACCGCGCGTTGTTTTTGGATGGGGAGCTTAAGGGGAGCCGCACCCTGTCCGCCGTGAAAAACAAGGCGTTCCGCGCCCTGATCCGGGATATGCGGACGGTGGACGACAATGACTTTGAGGTGCCCGCCCCCTTGGACGGGGTTTTAAGGGAATATCAAAAGAGGGGCTTCCTCTGGCTAAAAACATTAAAACACAATGGCTTGGGCGGCATCCTGGCGGACGACATGGGGCTGGGGAAGACGATCCAGGTCTTGGCGTTTTTGTATTCTGAATTTAGGGAAGCAGGGGAAGGGGAGAACCGCAGGTGCCTGATCGTCACGCCGGCGTCCCTGGTTTATAACTGGTATAGCGAAATTATGCGGTTCGTGCCAAAGCTGCCTGCCGCCATGGTGGTGGGCGACTCACAACGGCGCAGGGATCTGATCGAGGAAGCCGGTCCCAGGCAGGTCCTGATCACGTCTTATGATTTGTTGAAACGGGACCTGGAGCATTATGAAGGACAGGAATTCTTCTGCCAGGTCATCGATGAGGCGCAGTTTATCAAGAACCACAATACCCAGGCCGCCAAGGCGGTCAAGGAAATCCAGGCGGGCTGCAAGCTTGCCCTGACCGGGACGCCCATGGAGAATCGTTTGAGCGAGCTGTGGAGCATTTTCGATTACCTGATGCCCGGCTTCTTCTATTCTTACCAGAGGTTTCGGGAGGAATTGGAGGTCCCCATCGTCCAGCAGCAGGACCAGGCGGCGATGGAGCGCCTGCAGAAGATGATCCGTCCTTTCGTGCTCAGGAGGCTGAAAAGGGATGTGTTGAAGGAACTGCCGGAGAAGCTGGAGGAGGAAGTGTACGCCGTCCTGGAGGGCGAGCAGCAAAAGCTTTATGACGCCCATGTCAAAAGGCTTGCCCTGATGTTGGAGGAACAGTCCGATGAAGAGTTCCGCAGTTCCAAGATCCAGGTCTTGGCGGAGTTGACCAAGCTGCGCCAGCTTTGCTGCGACCCATCCCTCCTTTATGAGGGAGTGGGCGGGGAGTCCGCCAAAAAGCAGATGTGCATGGACCTGATCCGCAACGCTGTGGCAGGGGGGCATAAGGTGCTGCTTTTTTCCCAGTTCACATCCATGCTGGACATCCTTTGCAGGCAGCTTGAGCAAGAACAGATCACGTTTTATACTTTGACCGGCTCTACCAGCAAGGAACGGCGCAAGGAACTGGTGGAACGCTTCCAGCGGCCGGATGGCGCCGATGTGTTCTGCATTTCCCTGAAAGCGGGCGGCACGGGCCTAAACCTTACCGCGGCGGATATCGTCATCCACTATGATCCCTGGTGGAACCTGGCGGCGCAGAACCAGGCCACGGACCGCGCCCACCGTATCGGGCAGAGGAACGTGGTCACAGTCTATCGGCTGATCACCAAGGGCACCATCGAGGAGAACATCCTGCGGCTTCAGGAAAGGAAGCGGGACCTGGCGGAGAGGGTGCTGGATGGCGGACAGGTCGGGACCGGGAGCTTTACAAGGCAGGAATTGATGGAGATCATTGGGATTTCAGGAGTAGAGTAGGATGGGATGGTTGGCGAAAGAGAAAGGGAAGACGGCTTTACCGGCTGCCGGGGGCCTGGGGCTGTGGGCGGCCAGCCTGTGCATCGCGGGGCTTTTAGCCATTTTATGCCTCTTCGGGCTGCCCTTTGCTCCATGGAAGGCGGCGGGGGAAGCGCCCTGCGTGGTCCTTTTGGGGGACAGCATCATCGGAGGAAGCTTTGATGGGGAGGGGATCGCCGTTTACCTGGAAAAGGAATTAGGCAGGCCGGTCCTGAACGGAGGGTTCGGGGGGACGACGGCTTCCCGGCAGGCGGACCTTTTGAAGCCCTATTCCGTCGGCGCAGGGCTTTGCCTCGTCAATGTGGCGGACGCCATAGCGGACGGGGACTTCGGGGAGCTTAACGCGTTGGTGGCATACGGGGACCGGTATTTGGATATTTTCGACGATATGCTGGACTATTTCCCGCGGCACCTGGAAGAATTGGAAGCGGTCCCTTTTGATCAAGTGGAATACCTGGTGATCGAACATGGGACCAATGATTACAACAGGGGGCTTCCCCTGGACAATCCGCAGGACCCTTATGACACGGGCACTTTCGGAGGGGCGCTTCGGCATGCCCTGGAAAGGTTGAAGGGGGCTTATCCCGACCTGGAGGTCATCCTGATGACCCCGACCTGGTGCTTCATCGTGCAGGGGGAGGAAGTCCTGGACGGCGACAGCGCCGACTTCGGCGGAGGATGCCTGGGGGAATATGTGGGCCTGGAAAAGGAAATCGCGGAAGGATACGGCATCCGGGTATTGGACAATTATCATGGACTGGGGGCGTGGGAAGAGGTCAGGGAACAATATTTATATGACGGGCTGCACTTAAACGCCGCCGGGCAGCAGCTGGTGGCGGGACGGCTCGCGGATTTCCTGCGCCAGCCTAAGTAGGAAGCCATAATAAGGATGGTTGTGCATGAAAAAATATGGAAACGAGGCCCGGACCGTCGTGGTTCGGGCGGCAGGAATATTGGCGTTGGTCCAGATCGTCCTGGGAAGCGCGTGGACGGTCATGAACCTGGGCGGCTTCCAGGAATTTCGGGAGACGGAAGAAATCTTGGAAATCGCGAAGACGCTGGTAACGGATGAATACGTGGGAATCCTTTACCCTGTCTTGGTCCGTTTCGCCCTGGCCCTTGCCAGGCTGTTGCCGCTGCCGTATTATGGGTCCCTTTCCGTCTTCCAGCTGGCAGTGTGCTTCTGCGCCTTGTATGTGGCGCTTAAGGGGGTCCCTTACCGTCCCCTGGCCGCCTTGTTTATCCTTTCTTTCCCGATCGTGAACCAGCTTTGCCTGGCGGTGCTGCCCCAATCCCTGGCCGCCTCGTTCCTGCTCCTTGGTTTGGCGGGCGCGAGCCGCCGCCATTTCCTGGCCGGTGGCGTCTGTTGGCTGTTGGCGGGGCTTTTTTTGCCGGAATATTTCGTGCTGGGGGCGGTGTTGTACGTTGGCTGCCTCTTAAGCGTCCTTTGGAAAGAGAAGAAGGCGTTTCGGAAGCTGTTTTGCCGGGGGGTGTTGGCCATCCTCATGGTCTGCCTGGCCTGGGGCGGCGTCAAGGCAGCGGCGACGCGGGAATATAGCCGCGGCCGGATGGCGAGGACGCCGGCCGCCATGGCGCTGCACCGGATGGTTTGGCCGAATTTCAGCAATACGCAGTATTTTTGGCCGAAAGAGGTGCTGGACGTGTTTGGGGAAGAGGACCTGGTCCGCGTTTCCCGCGACCCGGAGAAAGTGCTTACGGAGTTCGGCATCCGACTGGAAGAAGCCTACGGGAAAGAGGCGGCGCAGTCCCTGTACTGGGATATGGCGGGGACGGCGCTGCAAGTCAGGACCCGGGAAATCGCCGCCGACATCGCGGGCGACTTCCTGTCCTATTGCTTCCCGCCGGTTTCCTTAGGATTGGCGCTTCGCGGGGAAAGCGTTTCCCTGAATGGATGGAATTATGGGGAAATGGCGCAAAGGACCCCGGTTCTTGCCCGCTATTATGTTTCTTATTCCTGCCGCGCCTTCCCTGTCCTGGTGGTCCTTTTAACCGTTGGCTGGGCGCTTGACCTTAAGAGATGCGGGAAATGCGGGAAAGGGGAAGAAGGCTTTGGCGCGATCGCGGCCTGGAGCGCCGCGGGCGCATTTTTGGCGGCCGCCTGGTATACCTTGTCCCGGGCGGGGATGCAGGATTGCCGGAATGCGGCGTGGATCCAGATGGCTTGGGGATTGGGGCTTGCCTTCCTATTCTCCAGGTTGGCCCGACGGTCCCGGGAGCGCGCGGATGTGGCGGTCAGGGAGGCTGGCGCGGAGGCATCCGTGGAAAGCGCCGCGGGAATATCCCGGGAGCGCGCGGAAGTGGCGGTTGGACAGGAAAACTTGAATGGAAAGTGATGGGAATACATGTTGAACGTGGTTAAGGAACAGAAGAAGCGAATTCTATATGCGGCCTGCTTCCTGGGCTTCGTCGCCATCGACTGGGCCAGGAACTGCCTGGCGGTGCATTATTGGGTGGCGGCGATCCAGTTGGTGAGCGTGCTCGTCTCCTTTTTCCTCATCCAGCAGTTCCCTTGGAAAAAGGAGCCTTGGAAGCGCTATGCCATCGGGCTTTTTGCCTGCGCCTTAGCCACGGTCCTGCTTTATAAGCCCTGGTTTAACGATCCGGCCCGGATTTACAAACAGGAATATTTTTATATGATGTTGGGCGCGCCCTTTTTAGCCGTCTTTACCATACGCCTGTTTGACAAGGTGCGCAAGGGGCGCGGCTGGAAGAGGGAATGGAAGCCGATAAGGAGCGCGGCATGGGTGGTTTGGGCGGCGTTTTCTTTGCTTGCCGTCGTATCCGCTTTACGGGATGTGTGGGCTTTCTGGTATTTCTGGGCGTTCGGCCTGTTTTACCTGACGCCGTTTTCCGCGCAGGATAAGCGAAAGTTCGCGGATGGGATGGTGGATGGCGTCCTGCTAGCTTTCTTCGCGTTCCAGCTTTACGCCTGCCTGGCGCGGCCCTATTACGAGGTCCGCTATAAAGGGGCCTTTTTCAACTGCAATAATAACGCCCTGTTTTACCTGGTCACGTACCTTTGCGTCTTATACCGCATCAGTGTGGTGGGGGCGCGCCTGCGCGGCCGCAAAAGGCGGGGCCTGCCTGGAAAGCGAGGGGATGTATTCCTGTTGGCGTCCTCCTATCTGCTTGCCGGCTTTGTGCTTGCCCTCCTCCTCTTTACAATGACCAGGACCGCCCTTGTGGTGGCTGTCGTGGTGACGGTGGTTTATGGCGTCTTGTCCCAGTCCTTACGGAAAAATCCCCGCTGGCTTACGGTGTTTTGCCAGTATTTCATCCTGGGGGCGGTCACGGCGGTCATGGTTCCGGCAGCCTATGCCTCCATCCATTACTTGCCCGTGATGACGCAGCGCTCCGTGGTTTATGCCAATGAAAACGCCACTGGGGAGATCTTGGTGGAGAAAGAGGTGCAGGCGGACCGCTGTGTTAAGTTTGGGCAAGCCTGGACGGAAATGTTCGGGAGGCTGGATTTGAAGAAGCTGCTTTCCTGGGAGGGATCCGTGGCTTACGCCGCGGACGGTTCGGAGGGGGACCAGACCTTAACGCCGGAGGGGACGGGCTACCTATTGGAAGGGGAGGATGCGGCCAATTCCCTGAAAGTGCGCCTGGCCATCTACCGGTTGTACCTGGAGAACCTGAACTGGAGGGGCCATACCGCGAAAGAGGGGATGTATGAGGTCGCCCCGGGACAATGGTCCTACCATGCCCAGAACGTGTTCCTCCAGGCGGCCTTTTCTTATGGGATCGTGGCGGGGGCCCTGTTCCTTGTGCTTGCCTTTGGGACAGGCTTTTTGGCGCTGCGCAGGGCGGTGGGGGGAGGAGGCCCTGAGAAGCTGCTTCCGCTGTTGGTTTGGATCGCCTTTATCGGATATGGGCTGATGGAAGTGGTATGGCTTCCGGGGCAGGTCGTTTTCACGATGTTTTTCGCGGTGCAAAAGCTGGCGATGGGAGAGACGTTTTTACCTGCCGATGATTAGGAAAGAGGCTTAAGGCATATGGGACAGGATGGAAAAGCGAAGAAGAAGCATAAAGGGAAAGCGGTCCTGGCCATAGCGGCGGCGTTGGCCGCCTGCCTTGCCGTGGCGGTCCTGGCCTGGGTGGTGGACGCGGCGAAAGAACGTTCCCTGCTGGAAAGGCGCGGGCAAGTATCCATCGTGGTGTTCGGCGACAGCATTTGGGACATCTGCCGGGATGGGACGGGCATCGCCGCCGTGCTGGAACAGAGGCTTCCCGGAGCCAAAGTGACGAATTGCGCCATGATGGGGACCAGCGCGGCATATCGGACCGTGCCGGATGAAGCTGATGAGGAAACGCGCCAGGAAACGATGCAGTGGAATCAAAAAAGCCTTATGGGGCTGTTGGAAGAGGGGCGGATGCAGGAGGTCGTCTCCGCGTGCACACCGGTGGAGGATGTGCCGTTGGAAGAAGCGGATTATGTGGTCCTGGCCTATGGGTTGAACGATTATTTCTGCGCCATCCCCCGGCAGTCGGAGGACGACAGGGACGCCTATACCTATGCGGGTGCCCTGCGCCTTGCGGTGGAATGGCTGCAAAACAAGGTCCCGCAGGCGAAGATCTTCCTATTGTCCCAGACGTATTGCCAGGGATATTCTTATGGGAAAGTGGACTCGGAAAGCGATTATAAGGATTACGGCGCGGGCACCGGGCCGGACTACGTGGAAAGCGCCAGAAAGGTGGCGCAGGAGATGGGCTGCGTGTTCGTCAATAATTATGAGGACCTGGGGATCAACCTGCGCACCGGGCCGAAATATTTGAGCGACGCCACCCACCTGACGGAATACGGGCGCAGGAAATACGCGGAGAACCTGGCGGAATACTTCCTACGGGAATATAAAGAAGAGCTAAAGGATTGAGGGTTGGCGGGAAGGTTGCTTTTTAAAAAAGGGTATGCTATACTGTTCAAAGGAAAAGTGAATCCCATCTGATAGGAGGAACCATATGTTAAACGATAAAACCATACTGATCACCGGAGGGACGGGAAGCTTCGGGAAAACGTTCACGAAATATGTGCTCACCCATTATGAGCCGAAGAAGATCATCATCTATTCCAGGGATGAATTCAAGCAGTTGATGATGCGGGAAGAGTTTCAGAAATATGACGAGAAGCTGCGCTTCTTCATCGGCGACGTGCGTGACAAGGAACGCTTGAAGAGGGCCTTTGAGGGTGTGGATTATGTCATACATGCGGCTGCGCTCAAGCAGGTCCCTGCCTGCGAGTACAACCCGGCGGAGGCGATCAAGACCAATATCAATGGCGCGCAGAACGTCATCGACGCCGCCTTGGATTGCGGCGTGAAGAAAGTGGTGGCCCTGTCTACGGACAAGGCGGTGAACCCCGTGAACCTTTATGGAGGCACCAAGCTGGTGTCGGACAAGCTGTTCATCGCCGCCAACGCTTACGCGGGCAACAAGGATATCTGCTTCTCCATCGTCCGTTACGGCAATGTGGCGGGCAGCAGGGGCTCCATCATCCCCCTGTTCCACCAGATGATCCGCAACGGGAGCCAGGAGCTGCCGATCACGGATTACCGTATGACGCGGTTCTGGATCAGTCTGCCCCAGGGCGTGGAGCTGGTGATTAAGGCTTTGGAAGAATCCGTGGGAGGCGAGACGTTCATTTCCAAGATTCCGTCCTTCCGGATCACGGACCTGGCCGAGGCGATGCTGCCTGGCTGCAAAATGCGGGAGATCGGCAACCGGGGCGGGGAGAAGCTTCATGAGATCATGGTGACGGTGGAGGATTCCCCTTATACCTATGAATACGACAAGCATTTCATCATTTATCCCCAAATCGTGTGGAGCGAGCACAGGAGGGCGGTCCCGACCGGCAAGAGGGTCCCGGAGGGCTTCTCCTACAGCTCCGGCAACAACACGGAGTGGCTGGATGTAGAACAGATCAAGGGGTTGCTTCAGACATTGGATTTTGAGAAATGACGAAGGAGCGGCGACCATGGATAAGATAGCCGTATTGATTCCCTGTTATAATGAAGAAAAGACCATCGGCAAGGTGATCGCGGACGTGAAGGGCGCCCTGCCGGAGGCAGCCATTTATGTCTATGACAACAATTCCACGGACAGGACGGTGGAGATCGCCAGGTCCGCTGGGGTCGTGGTGCGGCATGAATATAAGCAGGGAAAAGGCAATGTTATCCGCAGGATGTTTCGGGAGGTCGACGCGGTCTGCTACCTGATGCTTGATGGCGACGACACCTATCCCTTGGATTGCGCCCGCGAAATGGTGGACCATGTGCTTTACCACAACGCGGACATGGTGGTGGGGGACCGCCTCTCCTCCACCTACTTTACAGAAAACAAGCGCCCGTTCCATAATTTTGGCAATAGCCTGATGCGCTCCGGGATCAATATGCTCTTCCATTCCGACATCAAGGACATCATGACGGGATATCGGGCGTTCGGCTATGAATTCGTCAAAACGTTCCCCGTGTTTTCCCAGGGGTTCGAGATCGAGACGGAAATGACCATCCATGCCGTGAATTATAACATGCAGGTGGATAACGTGGTGGTGGATTACCGTGACCGCCCGGAGGGGAGCGAGTCGAAGCTGAATACGTTCCGGGACGGCGTCCGCGTCATCCATAAGATGCTGCAGCTGTATAAGAATTATAAGCCCCTGCGCTTTTTCGGCATCCTGGGCGCTTTGTTCGTGTTCGTTGCCGCGGCTTTCTTCCTGCCTGTCTTGATCGAATATTTTGAGACGGGGCTGGTTTTGCGGTTCCCGACCCTGATCGTATGCGGCTTCATCGTGCTGGCGGGCTTCTTGTCTTTCTTTTCCGGCATGATCCTGGAGGTGATGGCCGCCAAGGACAGGCGGGATTATGAGTATCGTTTAAAATGCGTCAGCCGGGACCTGCGCCATGTGCTGAAGCGTTCCGAAGGGGAATGGGAGGTGTAGGCGGCCGTGGGCAAAGCGAAGAAACGAGCCTTGACCGCGGCGTCGGTGACCGCGGTCTTCTTTTTCACGGGGCTTCTTTGTCCCATGGTATATTACTTGAACGACGATACCGCCATCCGCAGCGTTTTGTCCGGCGCTTATACGGGTACGCCTGACGGGCATGCGGTGTATTTGAAATACCCTTTGGCTGGGCTTTTAAGCCTTCTTTACCGTCTGGCGGGAAGCGTGCCCTGGTATTCCCTGTTCCTGGCAGGGTGCTTTGTCCTGGGTTCTGCCCTGGTCTTGTCTTGTTTCTCGGAATCCTTGGAGGAAAAAGGGTTTGTAGGCGCGGCCATGCTCTGTTGCATGGCTTTTCTTTGCGCAGCCCTGTTTTTACCCCATTTCATTTATTTACACTATACCATTGTGGCGGCGCTTTTGGGCGGCTGCGGGCTGTTTTTGGCGGTATGCGGTTCTGGGCCGGGGGCGGTGGCGCTGTTCTTTCTTTGCTATTGTTTGAGAAGCCAGGTGTTCTTCCTGTTATTGCCGTTCTGGGGCGTGGCCTGCCTGTGGCGTCTGACGGAGGGGGGCTTGCCTGGGAGGCGGGGCAGGAAGGAATGGGTGCAGAAGCTGAAAAGCCTGGGGGTCCCGGTTTTGTCGTGCGCCTGCGGCGTCCTTGCCTGTATGGCGGTCCATGCCTGGATGTACCGCAGCCTGGACTGGCAGGAGTACCTTTCCTATAACGATGCCAGGACGCAGTTGTACGATTACCGGGGTTTGCTTGCTTACGAGGAGAACCAGGAAGCATACGGACAGGCCGGGATTGACCGTATGCGGTATGATGTCTTGGACCAATACGCCCTTGCCCTGGACGATGGGCTGGAGGCGGGGCAGCTTGCCGCGGCCGCGCAGATGCACGAGGAGGCGGCGCGGGGGCAGGAAAGCCTGGCCGTGCGCCTGAAGACCTGCCTGGTGGAATACTATTATCATTTCCGCGTCACGGACAAGCCCTACAACGGCATTTTAGCCGCTGCCTACCTGCTTTTGGCGGTTTTGCTGGTTTGGCGAAGGGAATGGCTGCATCTTGGGCTGGCAGTCTGCCTGGGGCTGGGGCGGAGCATGATCTGGCTTTACCTGATCTGGCAGGGACGGTTCCCGGAGCGGATTTCCGTTTCCCTGTATTTCCTGGAAATCCTGCTATTGTGCGGCATGCTTTGCCGGTCGATCGGGACGGGATGGAAGAAGGCGGCTGCCGCCGTCGCGGCGTCCGTCATTTGCCTTGCCCTGTCCGTGGTCCTGGCCGTACAGATGTCCGGGACGCTCGGGCGCGTGGAGGAGCAGTGGAAGGCGCAGGAGAAGTGGGAGGCGCTCACTTCTTATTGTGAGGAACGAAAAGAGGACCTCTATCTGTTGGACGTCCGTTCCATGGTTTCCTATGCGGGAAAGGTGTGGGAGAAAGGTCCCGACAGGGAAAACTATCTCCTGGCGGGAGGCTGGATGAGCCGGACGCCCCTGATGGAGGGACGGTTCGCCGAATTGGGCGCTGCGGACGGGGCGGAGGCGCTTGCGCGTAACGGGGACGTATATTATATCGCCGCCCCCGAGCGGAGCGTCGCCTGGTTGGCCGACTACCTGCGGGAACGCTATGATGCCGCGGGGATGGAAAAGGTGGATGAAGTGGCCCTGGGGGACCAGGTCCTATTCTGCGTCTATCGGGCGAAAGCGGGAGACGAAGGGACGGCGAAAGCGGGCGATGCTGGAATGGCGAAAGCGGGCGATGCTGGAATGGTGAAAGCGGGCGATGCTGGAGTGGCGAAAGCGGGCGATGCTGGAATGTCGAAAACGGGCGATGCTGGAATGGTGAAAGCGGAAGGCGCTGGGACGGTGAAAGCTGGCGGCACCGGGGAAGCGAAAGCGGAAGGCGCTGGGAATTAAGGTTGCGCCTGGCGGCGCATTATGATAATATGATAATGATGCAGGGTCAAAAGTCCAAATCCACGGCATGTTTGCCTGTCAGCGGATGAACGGCTTATGGCCTACCCTGACGTCATTATGGTTACATGAGAGAGGATGTCTGGCATGGCAATATATCGGGACGAGGCGGGGGAGGTGTCCCTGCGCCCTATGGAGTTGGAAGATACAGACCTGATCGTGGCCTGGCGCAACAGCGACGGGGTGCGGAAGCATTTCATTTATCAGGCCCCGTTCACGAGGGAGGGGCACTTGTCCTGGATAGAAAATATGGTAAAGCCGGGCAAGGTAGTGCAGATGATGATCTGCCTGGGCGAGGAAATGCGGCCTGTAGGGAGCGTCTATCTGCGTGATATCGACAGGCAGCATCGTAAGGCGGAGTACGGCATTTTCATTGGAGAGGAATCCGCCAGGGGGCGGGGCGTCGGCACGGCGGCAGCGCGCCTGATGATCCGTTACGCTTTCCGGGAACTGGGGCTCCATCGCCTGTTCCTGCGGGTGTACGCCGATAACGCCCGCGCCATACGAAGCTATGAAAAGGCGGGCTTTGAACGGGAAGCATATCTGAAAGACGATGTCTGTATAGATGGGAAGTTTCGGGATATCGTATTAATGGCGGTGAGGAACCCCGACGAGGGATAAGGCCGTGCAAACCGTGCGGCAAGCGATAGAGGACGAAAGAGATTGGCGCGAAAAGGAATAGGTGTGGGCATGAAGAAAGTCAGCTTTGTCATTCCCTGTTATCGGTCGGAGCATACGCTTCCTGACGTGGTGGCGGAGATTGAGGACACGATGGGTCAGTTGGGGCAGTATGAATATGATATCGTCCTGGTCAATGACAGTTCGCCGGACGGCACGTTTGACGTCATCCGAAAGTTATGCGGGGAGGATCCCAAGATAAAGGGCATTGACTTCGCCAGGAATTTCGGGCAGCACGCCGCCTTGATGGCGGGCCTGCGCCATGCCGACGGGGATTATGTGGTCTGCCTGGATGATGACGGCCAGACGCCTGCGATGGAGGCGGGCAAGCTGCTTGGGAAACTGGAAGAGGGATATGACGCTGTTTATGCCAAGTATGGGCACAAGCACCATTCCGCGTTCCGTAACTGGGGCAGCAAGGTGAATGAACTGATGCTGCGGATGATGCTGGATAAGCCTGCGGAACTGTATGTGTCCAGTTATTTCGCCGCCAGGCGCTTCGTCGTGGACGACATGGTCCGCTATGAGAACTCTTATCCTTATGTGATCGGCCTGGTGCTGCGCGCCACGAAGAATATCACGAATGTGGTGGTGAACCACAGGGACCGGAAAGAGGGCAAGAGCGGTTATACCTTGAAGAAGCTGCTTGGCCTGTGGATCAATGGGTTTACCGCTTTCTCGGTCAAGCCCTTAAGGATCGCCACCCTGATCGGGGCGGGCTGCGCAGGCATCGGCTTCCTCTATGGCATTTATACGATCATCAAGAAGCTGGTGAATCCAGCCGTTCCTTTAGGATTCAGCTCCATCATGTCCGCCCTGGTGTTCTTCGGCGGCATGCTGATGCTGATGCTGGGGCTGATTGGCGAATATATCGGCAGGATTTATATCAGCCTGAACAACTCGCCCCAATATGTGATTCGGGAGAAGATCAATGTGGAAGAATAAGGCATTGGCATTCTATCGCAGGTTCCGCTGGCCTTGCAAGGCGGCCATCATGTCCTTGCTGCCCCTTATCTGCTGCATGGCATACTGTGCCATGCAGGGAGGGACGATCAGAGAGGTTTACCTGCCCGCCTGCGATTGGAACGATGAGCTTTTTTATTATAAACAGGTGGAGGGGATCCTGGGCTATGGTTTTCCGCAGGGATATTTCGGCTTTAATGAAAGCCATGCCCTGCGGCTGTCTTTTGCCGCCTGGAGCCCGGTGCTCGTCCTGCCCTGGGTCTTATGGGGGCTGGCCTTTGGCTGGAACCTGATGTCCCCTGTCTATTGCAACATCGCCCTGTTTCTGTTCGCTACCTTTTGCTTCGTCCTGCTCGTGCGTCCCTCCAACAGGCAGTTGGGGATTCTGGCGCTGCTCCAGGCTTTGTTCCTGCCATTTTACCGGTACATGCTCTCCGCAATGCCGGAGGTCCTGTGCTTTAGCCTGTTGATCTTGTTCTATGGGCTGGTGGCCAGTTACCTGAAGCGTGGCAGGAAGGCTTGGAAGCTGGGCCTGTCCGTGGCGTTGGGAGTGCTTTTGACTTTGATGCGACCCTATTTGGTCTTGTTCTTGCTGCTTCCCTTAGGCTTGTGGATCGGTTGGGGGAAAGGTTGGAAAAGCAAGGCGGGGGCGGCGTTGGTCCTGGCGGGGACGGCGGCGTGCTACGTCCTCATCAAACATTACCTGGGCGCGGAATACTTTACCCCGTTGTTCAAGACGGATTGGCTGGAAAAGTTTTTCGAGGACGGCGTATGGACCGGGTGCAGGAATGTGCTGGCAACCCTGTGGTACCAGGGCAAGGACATGTGTTTCAGGACGCTGGAGGGATTCCGCAGCGGGCTGGCGGAAGGGACTTATTTCGCCAGTTATCTTGTGATGCTGCTTCTTTTCCTGTGGCAGGCGTTGTATTCCTGGCGAAGGAAACAGTGGGAGGACCTGATCCTGTATGGGCACATGGCCCTGTCCTTCGTTGCGATGTTGGCGGCGCTTTTGCTAATGTATAAGCTGACGGAGGGCAGCAAACATCTGTTGACCTTCCTGGCGGCGGGACTGTTTTTGGTTTCCCTGATGGAGACCAGGTTTTTCAAGAAGGCCATGGTGTTGGGCGCTTTGTTCGCTTTCCTGTTCGCTGGGAAATGGTGGAACGTGGCGGACGCCAGGCTGCCTTTCGTTTCAGAGGAAAGGCAGCAGAAGCTGGAAGCCTGGCAGGATGCCCTGGACCGGGAATTGGAGCTTGAAAGGGACGGAGCGCCAAGCTTTCAGAATGTGGCCATATGGGTGTTTGACGATGAAATCTCCGGCGCGGTCTTGGCAGGTATGGAAGATGGCGCGGACCAAGAGGGCGTCGTGGGCGGAAGCGCCCAGGTCGTCATGGAGGGCGGAGATGCCCAGTCTGTTGATCGTCGTAAGGTGCAGACGGATTGGCGCATGCTCTATGCGCTGCCGAAAGGGTTCGGCATCAGCTGTTGTTATCGGGAATATGTGATAGAGCACTTTGAGGGGCTTAAGAGCCGCTATCTGATGGTCGCCGCAGGCGGGACGATCGATGGCTTATGCAGGGATGCGGGCTGGCGCGAGGTATTCCGGCTGGAGGACGCCGTGATGTTCGCCCGGTATTAAGGCGGCCCAAAGGGCAGCGGCGGCTTAAAGCCGCGCCTAAGGCCGGCATTTTTCAGGAAATGGCTAGGAGGATGGAGCCGGATGGAAGTCAAGGGTAAGGTAATTCCAAACAAGATCCCAAACAAGGTCCAGATAGCGGACTGGGTGGTTTTCGCCCTGTTGTTCGCCCTATATACGGTGGTGACGGGCTACTTGTTTTACCATCAGGCGATTGGCAATGAAGAGTGGTTCCATTCGGATATCGGCGTATATCTGCTGGAAATGCAGGGGCTGGAGAGCGGCGCGGACTTTTCTTACCCGGTCTTTTTCAAGCTGGGCGCTTTTTTCGACCTGTTTTTAAGCCCGGAGCGGGCGATCACCGTGACGCTGCTTTTGCTGAACGGGGCGAGCCTGATCCTTTTAAAATGGTACTTGAGCCGACGCATCCTGCCTGCCCTGGACGGTCAAAGCCTGGTTGGACCGCTCCTTGCCCGGGTAGGGATAAGCCTTTTGTCCGTGTGCCTGTTATTGGTCTCGATGCTCTCCCCCATCCTTTTGCCGAAGCTGCCGGGCATCTATGGGCGGTATCGGGGCGTCTTCACCCCGAACCCCTACCATAACGCCACCTATCTGGCGGTACGGCCGTTCGCCATCCTGTGCTTCATCTGGTTTGTAGACCTGCTTCAAAGCTATGAGGAACATTTTTCCTGGAAAAAGGGACTGGCTTTCTCCGCCCTGCTTCTTCTGGCGACGATGACCAAGCCAACGTTTACCCTGGTCTTGGTGGCATGCGCCGGGCTCATCATGCTTTACCGCCTGCTTCGGAGCCGTTTCGGGAATTTCAAGGCGTCCCTTTGCTTGGGAATCTGTTTCATTCCGACCTTTTGCGATTTGCTGTACCAGTTCTTCGGCATGTTCGGTCCGAAAGAGGCGGACGGAAGCGGCATGGCGTTCGGGTGGCTTGTGGCCTGGAGGATCCACTGCGGCAATATCCCGCTGGCGATTCTCTTGGCTTGGGGCTTTCCTTTGGCCGTCCTGGCGATCCACCACAAGGAATTGGGGAAAAAACCGGCTTACCGCTTCTCCTGGCAGTTTGCCCTGACTGCCGCCATCATGATGATGGTGCTTTATGAGAACGGGGCGCGAAGCGGGGACATGAATTTTTCCTGGGGCTATATGCACGGTCTGTTCTTCGCCTTCGTGGAGTCCGCCATCGTGATGGCGGCCAGCACCCTGAGGCGGGATAAGAAGTGGTATTTGCTGGGGATTGAGTGGCTGATGTTCTTCTGGCATTTGGGCTGCGGGCTTCTGTATTTCCGCCATATGCTGTTGGGACTGATGTATTATTAAGGGTGCCAGGGTCAAAAGGCCAACATCATGAAAAGAAGGGATAAAAATCACCCAAACACAGCCCGGCATGGACCGTTGCTGCGTGAAAAACGGATAGGGCAGATATCCGAGTTTGAAAATACTTTGACAAAAGAGCAGATGTGCGCTGTTCCGTTTATCAATGCGGAGGGCTACCACAGCAAAACAATAGCATATTCACTCGACATATGCACTCCCTGATTATTACAACGGGTAATGAATTGATAAAGCAATTCACATTTGATGATATGAAGAAAAAATATACGGAGCAGGACAAAGAAACTGTCCGCGCATTGGGCGTAGTCAGTGAAGATGAAAGGGCGGTCTGGCTCATTGATTACTGGTACAATAAGGATTTAAAAGGTTTAATCCAAATGCCACTTTCACGTCACTGGATTATGCACATTGAAGCAAGTCTGCGAATAAAGTTTGCAGGAGTGAAATATCATGATTGAGACACAAATAAAAAACATATCATTGGTATTTGAAACGGAACCGGCGGTTTTTTCGCCAAATGCTGTTGATAGTGGAACATTATCAATGCTTTCATTGATAGATTTTTCTGAAAATGACAAAGTATTAGATTTAGGGTGTGGCTATGGCGTTGTGGGAATTTATGCGGGTAAAAAGATTGGTGGGCAGAATGTTGTTATGTGCGATATATCTGAAATAGCTGTAAACCTTGCAAAAAGAAACGCTGAATTGAATGGTGTTTCTAATATTGATACCAGAATAAGCAACGGTTTAGATAATATTATTGAAAATGACTTCACGCTTATATTATCTAATCCACCGTACCATACGGATTTTTCAGTTGCGAAACGCTTTATTGAAATTGGTTTCAAAAAGTTACAGATTGGCGGGCGAATGGTAATGGTTACGAAGCGCCTTGAATGGTACAAAAATAAACTGTCATCTGTTTTTGGCGGCGTAAAAGTACAAGCACTTAATGGGTACTATGTATTTATAGCCGAAAAAAGATGTGCATATATCAAAAAGAAAGAAAAGGGCAATAAGCTGTCAAAAAAATTGCAACGAAAGAAAAGAAAATAGCTTTTATTTGTTCAATTCCTGTTTGACGGGGAGATAATGAGGACGAAGAATCGGTTTTGAAAAGTTCAATTTCCCGCTTTGGATAATCTTTCATGTTACATTTGGAAGATCCTATTCTCAAAAACCTCTT
>CANPWC010000009.1 GCA_947581905.1 uncultured Acetatifactor sp. | reverse complement strand
ACCTGATGCTGCCCGGCATAGATGGCTACCAGGTCTGCCGTGAGGTCCGGGCGAAATATTCCATCCCGATCATCATGCTTTCCGCAAAAGGGGAGGTTTTCGACAAGGTTCTGGGGCTGGAACTAGGAGCGGATGATTATATGGAGAAGCCTTTCGATTCCAAGGAGCTGGTGGCCAGGGTCAAAGCTGTGCTGCGCCGCTATAAGCCTGCTGCCCCCGCTCCCCAGGCTTCCAAGGATAAATGCGTGGAATACCAGGACCTGGTGGTGAACCTGACCAATTATTCCGTAACCTACATGGGAAAGAACGTGGATATGCCTCCCAAGGAACTGGAACTGCTTTATTTCCTGGCAGCTTCCCCCAACCATGTCTTCACCAGGGAGCAGCTCCTGGACCAAATCTGGGGATATGAGTATATCGGCGACACCAGGACCGTAGACGTCCATATCAAGCGCCTCAGGGAAAAGATCAAGGACCACGCGAATTGGAAAATTTCCACGATCTGGGGCATCGGCTATAAGTTCGAGGTAAGAGGATGAGAAAGACCTTATATTTAAAGTTCGTGCTGGCCTACTTCATTTTCGGCATATTTGGCTATGCCATCATCACGACCTTCGTCCCCAGCATGATCCGGGACCGTCTGGTGCGGGAAAAGGCGAATGACCTCTATTCCGAGGCGACCCTGATCGCCAACACCTACGCCAGCGGCCTATATTCCAGTGAGACCACCCTGGAAACGGTGAAAATACAAATTGACGCCTTGAGCATTTACCTGAATTCCATCATCCGCATCATCAACCCCTCCGGGCTGGTGGTCATGGATACCAGCGAGCCTTTGGACCTGGACCATACCACGGTGATTGAAAATTTTGATTCCACCGTTACCGGGAGCTCCTATTACATCATAGACGACTTCTTCCAAACTTTTGATGAGGATGTGCTCAGCGTCATCGCCCCCATCAATAATAATTACATGGTCAAGGGCTATGTGACCATCCATTACGGGATGAGCAGCATCGAACAGTCCACCAATGGGCTATTAACCATTTCCTACATCACCCTGATCATTTTGTTCATGCTGTCTTTGATCATCCTGATCTTTTTCACGGAAATGGTCTATGTCCCGTTAAAAAAGATCATCCAAGCGACGGAGCAATATGCCTCCGGCAACATGCGGCATGAGCTGCAAGTGGATAATGACGATGAAATCGGCTACCTGGCGGCATGCCTTAACTTTATGGCGAGCGAAGTGGCCAGGACGGAGGACGACCAGAAAAAGTTCATCGCCAATGTTTCCCATGATTTCCGTTCCCCCCTGACATCCATCCGAGGTTATCTGGAGGCCATGCTGGACGGGACGATCCCGACAGAAAGCTATGAGAAATACCTGAAGATCGTCTTAAATGAAACGGAACGCCTGACAAAGCTGACCAACAGCCTGCTTACCCTGAACAGTTTAAACACCATGGGCATGATCTTAAACCTGACGGATTTCGACATCAACGACGCCATCCGCTCCACCGCGGCTTCTTTTGAGGGCACTTGCCGCAGCAAGTTCATCAGCATCGAACTGGTCCTGACAGGGGACATGCTCTTCGTCCATGCGGATGAGGACAAAATCCAACAAGTCCTTTATAACCTGATTGACAATGCCATTAAGTTCAGCTCCCCCGGCTATTCCATCCGCCTGGAAACTTCGGAGAAACGCAACAAAATCTTCGTTTCCGTTAAGGATTCCGGCATCGGCATCCCGAAAGAGGACCAGAAGATGATCTTTGAACGTTTTTACAAATCGGATTCTTCCAGGGGAAAGGATAAAAAAGGGACAGGCCTTGGCCTGTCCATCGTAAAGGAAATCCTGACCGCCCACGGGGAACACATCAATGTCATCAGCACCCAGGGCGTTGGAAGCGAATTTATCTTTTCCCTGCAGAAATCGGATATCAACGATGTTATGGATGATTGACTTCATTCCGCCGGCTCATAGAGATAAAACTTTCCTTGCTTTCCGACCCGCCTGACCGCCCCCATATAATAAAGGAGGTTTAAGACCACGCCGGAAAGGCTTGCGGGAATGTGGGCTTCCTTGGCATATTCCCTGGTGGTAAAGGGTCCTTCAAGGCTGATGGGGACGAACTGCAGATAATCCTCCCACCGCTCAATCGTGACCTCTTCCACCAGATCAAGGGGAATCCGGTCGAAACGGCTGGACCCCTTTTTCTTATCCCTACTCCAACCGTTCAACAGGCGGTATTCTTCCATATCCATCATCACGATCTTGATTTTTAAGTGGGGATCCTTTAAGAACATCTTGATCTTATATAATTCCGGGAAAGCAGAATAAGGAGTCCCCTTTTTGGGGGACTTCCTTTTCGCGCTCAGTTCCCCGCTTTCCTCATCGATCCAGATCAGCCACTTTTCCCTGGGGACAGGGTAGACGATGGTGACTTGGTACTCCGGCAGGAAAGCGGAGAGCTTGCCTCGCATTTTATTGAATTGCCTTGTCTGTATTTCAATGATTTCCTTGCCGTTATAGATATCGGCAATATAATTTTCGATGGGGATTTCCTGTTTATCCTCGTCCGGCTCATAGAAGTTCTTCAAAACCGCATGGACGGACTTTTCGCCATAGGTCCCAATCCCGAACCTTTGCCTGTCCACGCCGACCACCTTTTTTTTCGCTTCTTCAAACCGTTCCTCTTTTGATCCCACTTACTGCCCGTTCCCCTTCATTTCTTCCGTTTCCGCTTCTTCCACGCTGTCAAATTCCTGCTGTCCGTTGGAAACCTTTTCCCTGACCTTGGCAATCTTCGCCACGGTCACGTCCTTTTCCAGGTTAATGAGCTTCACGCCTGACGTAACCCTTCCTAAAACGGAAATATCCTGCGCCCGCAGCTGGATGATGATGCCTTCCGTCGTGATCATCATGATTTCATGGTCTTCATTGACTGCCTTGACGCCGATTAAGTCTCCCGTCTTTTCCGTGATCTTGTAGCATTTGACACCCTTGCCGCCCCGGTTTTGCAGGGAAAATTCCGACAGTTCCGTACGCTTCCCCATGCCGTTCTCGGAAGCGAACAGGAGCGCTTCCCCCTGGCTCTTAAGCTGCATGCCGACCACTTCATCCCCAGGGTTTAAGTTCATGCCGATGACGCCCATGGAATCCCTGCCGGTAGCCCTGACGTCGGTCTCCCGGAAACGGATGCACATGCCTTTCTTCGTCACCAGGAAGACTTCACTGTCCTCATGCGTGGTCTTGACTTCGATCAGCTCATCGTCTTCCCTTAAATTGATCGCCATTAAGCCTTTCTTGCGAATATTGCTGTACTCAATCAGGGACGTCTTCTTCACGATTCCTTTCTTCGTCACCATGAAAAGGTTCCTGCCCGCGTCATATTCCTTAATGGGAATCATGGCGGTAATCTTCTCCCCGGGAAGAAGCTCCAAAAGGTTCACGATAGCGGTGCCGCGGGAGGTCCTGCTGGCTTCCGGTATTTCATAAGCCTTCACACGGTACACCCTCCCCAGGTTGGTGAAGAAATTGACATAATGATGGCTATCCATCATCAACAAATCTTCGATAAAATCATCCTCGATCGTCTGCATCCCCTTGATGCCTTTGCCGCCCCGGTTCTGCGCCTTGAAGTTGTCCACCGTCATACGCTTGATATAACCTAAGCTGGTCATGGCGATAATGACGTTTTCCCTTGGGATCAAGTCTTCCACCTGGATGTCGTCCGTTTCATCATATCCGATCTTGCTTCTGCGGTCGTCACCATACTTCTGGGCTATCATCATGATTTCTTCCTTGATGACGCCTAACAGCAGCTTTTCATCCGCTAAAATGGCTTTCAGTTCCTGGATCTTTATGGTGAGCTCCTGGTGCTCGTTCTCCAGCCTCTCCCGTTCCAGTCCTGTCAAAGCCCTGAACCGCATATCCACGATGGCCTGCGCCTGTACATCCGATAATTCAAACCGCTCGATCAGGCGCTTCTTTGCGATCTGGACGTTTTCACTGCCCCTGATGATGGAAATGACCTCATCTATGAAGTCCAAAGCCTTTAACAGACCTTGTAAAATGTGGTCCCTTTCCTCCGCCTTATTCAAGTCATACTTGGTACGGCGCGTGACCACGTCTTCCTGATGGGCCAGGTAGCTTTTCAGCAGATCCAACAGGTTTAAGACCTTAGGCTCATTGTTGACCAGCGCCAGCATGATCACGCCGAACGTGTCCTGCAGCTGGGTGTGCTTATAGAGCTGGTTCAAAATTACATTGGCATTCGCGTCTTTCCTTAACTCAATGACCACCCTGACGCCATTGCGGTTAGACTCGTCGCGGATGTCCGTAATGCCGTCGATTTTCTTGCTTTTGACCAATTCCGCGATCTTCATGATCAGGTTCGCCTTATTTACCATATAAGGCAGCTCTGTAGCGACGATCTGGTTCTTCCCGTTGGGAAGGGTCTCAATGTTGGTGACGGCACGCACCTTGATTTTGCCCCGTCCCGTACGGTATGCTTCTTCACTTCCCCTCGTGCCGAGGATCAGCCCCCCTGTAGGGAAATCAGGAGCCTTAATGATGGATAGGACTTCTTCTATTTTAGTGTCCCTGTCTTCCTTGATCCGGTTGTCAATGATCTTTACTACCGCATTCACCACTTCCCGCAAATTGTGGGGAGGGATGTTCGTGGCCATTCCTACGGCGATGCCGGTGGTCCCGTTCACCAACAGGTTGGGGTAACGTCCCGGCAGGACGCTGGGCTCCTTTTCCGTTTCATCGAAATTGGGGACGAAGTCCACGGTATCCTTGTTGATATCCGCCAAAAGCTCCATGGAAATCTTGCTGAGTCGTGCTTCCGTATAACGCATGGCGGCAGCGCCGTCCCCATCCATGGAACCAAAATTGCCATGCCCGTCCACCAAAGGATACCTGGTATTCCAATCCTGCGCCATATTGACCAACGCGCCGTAAATGGAACTATCCCCATGGGGATGGTATTTACCCATGGTATCGCCCACGATACGCGCGCTCTTACGATGTGGCTTGTCAGGTCCATTATTCAATTCAATCATGGAATATAAGACCCTTCTCTGCACCGGCTTCAGCCCGTCCCTGACATCCGGCAGCGCACGGGCGGCGATGACGCTCATCGCATAGTCGATGTAGAAAGTCTCCATCCGTTCTTTCAGGTCCACTACCTTGATCTTATCGACTTCCTGCTCATCCTTGTTGTCAAAAATATCGTCATTCATGCTGTTATTTTACCCTTTCCGGCCTTTTAAGCTAAGTCTCTCCCACTTTTACCAAATATCCAGGTTCTTCACGAATTTCGCGTTTTCTTCTATGAACTCTTTGCGGGGTTCCACCTTGTCCCCCATCAAGGTAGTAAAGGTCAAGTCGATTTCCGATTCCATCTCTTCATCATAATTCACTCGCAGCAAAATCCGTCGCTCGGGATCCATCGTGGTCTCCCAAAGCTGCTCCGCATCCATTTCCCCAAGTCCCTTATACCGCTGGATCTTGTTGTTCTGGTCCCGCCCGACCTCCTGCAGGATCCGGTCCAATTCCTCTTCATTATAGGCATACCACACCTTTTGGTTCTTCTCCAGCTTGAACAAAGGAGGCTTCGCCAGGTATACGTGCCCTTTCTTGATCAATTCCGGCATGAAGCGATACAGGAAAGTCAAAAGCAACGTGCTGATATGGGCGCCGTCCACATCCGCATCCGTCATCAGGATGATCTTATTGTAACGCAGCTTCGTGATATCGAAATCTTCATGGATGCCCGTGCCGAAAGCCGTAATCATCGCCTTGATTTCCGCGTTGCCATAAATCTTATCCAAACGGGCCTTTTCCACGTTCAGGATTTTACCTCTTAAGGGCAAAATCGCCTGCGTCGCCTGGGAACGGGCATTCTTCGCGCTTCCGCCTGCGCTGTCCCCCTCCACGATGTAGATTTCACAATTCTTCGGGTCTTTATCGGAACAATCCGCCAGCTTCCCGGGAAGCGTCATATTGTCTAGCGCCGTCTTCCTCCTGGTTAAATCCCTTGCCTTTCTGGCGGCTTCCCTTGCCCTCTGGGCCAGGATGGACTTTTCACAGATGGTCTTCGCCACAGTCGGATTCTGCTCCAAATAATAGGTAAGTTGTTCACTGACGATGCCGTCCACGGCGTTCCTTGCTTCGGAATTGCCCAATTTCTGCTTCGTCTGCCCCTCGAACTGGGGATCCTCGATCTTCACGCTGATAATGGCGGTCAAGCCTTCCCGGATGTCCTCCCCGGACAGGTTGGGCTCGCTGTCCTTTAACAGCTTATTGTTCCTGGCATAATCGTTGAACGTTTTCGTCATGGCGTTACGGAAGCCGACCAAGTGGGTGCCGCCCTCCGGCGTGTTGATGTTATTTACGAAGCTGAACACGCTTTCATTGTAGGAATCGTTGTGCTGGAACGCCACCTCCACATAGACGCCGTTCTTGGTTCCCTCAAAATAAAGGATGCTTTCGTACAGTGCCGCCTTGCTTTTGTTTAAATAGGCGACGAACTCCTTGATGCCTCCCTCATAATGGAACTGGGCCACCCTTTGCTTGGGGGCTTCCTGTTTCGGAGGCTCCGCCCCCGCCCTTTGCAAAAGCTCCTCAATCTGCTTCTTCTCTAAGTCGTCTACCCCTTCCTGCTCGCTGGGACGCCTGGAATCCCGCAGGATGATGCGCAGCCCTTTCGTTAAGAACGCCATTTCCCGCAGACGCCTTTTCAACACGTCAAAATCAAATTCCGTCGTCTCCGTGAAGATTTCCTTGTCTGGAAGGAACGTGACCGTGGTCCCTGTCTTTTGGGCTTCACAGGTCCCAACCTCTTTCAAAGGATAGCATACATGCCCTCTTTCATAGCGCTGCTGGTAAACGGACCCTTCATGATAAATCTGGACTTCCAGCCATTCGGACAAGGCATTTACCACAGAAGCCCCCACGCCATGCAGGCCGCCGGATACCTTATATCCCCCGCCGCCGAACTTGCCGCCGGCATGCAGCACCGTGAACACCACTTCCACCGCAGGGATGCCTGCCTTATGGTTGATGCCCACAGGGATGCCCCTGCCGTTATCGGTCACGGTCACGGAATTATCCTCATTGATCGTCACGTCAATAGTATCGCAATAGCCTGCCAGGGCTTCATCCACGGCATTATCCACAATTTCATAAACCAGGTGGTGCAGCCCTCTGCTGGCAGTCGTCCCGATATACATGCCGGGACGCTTCCTGACCGCTTCCAATCCCTCCAAAATCTGGATCTGGTCCGCGCCATATTCATTTTCCACCGCTGTGTTCTTTATGTCCTCGCTCATTGATCCTATCCCTTTCTGCCTTTCACAGTCCGCTCTTCATCCCTTCATTGACGCAAACGGCTTTTCCCTCTTTCACTTGGAAAATACGGTCCATCTGGATCCTGTTGTTGACGAATTCTTCCAATCCGGTACAAGTAATGATCGTCTGGATGTCCCCAATATTGTTGCAAAGAAGCTGCTGCCTTTCGCTGTCTAGCTCCGACAATACATCGTCCAACAATAGGACCGGGTTTTGCGACGTAAGCTTCCTTACCAGTTCAATCTCCGATAATTTTAAAGAAAGCGCAGCCGTCCTTTGCTGTCCCTGGGAACCGAACTTCCTTAAGTCGATTCCCCCGATCAAAAAAGCAAAATCATCCCTATGGGGTCCCACAGAGGTGGTTTTCATCCGAATATCCCGTTCCCTGTTCAGGCGCAGCGCCCTTTCAAAACCATCCGCTTCCACATCCGGCTCATAACGGATCTGAAGATCTTCTTTTCCACCGGATAGATTCCTGTGGATCCCTAAGATGATTGAATTCAGCTCCTCTACAAACCGCCTGCGCCGTTCAATCACCTTTTTGCCAAAACTTTCCAACTGTAAATCCCATACGGACAAAGTCTCCATCAGCTCCGGGCTCATGTACATGTCCTTTAACAGGCGGTTCCTCTGATTGATGATCTTGTTATAATGGTTCAGGTTATGAAGATAGACGCCATCCAACTGGCATAACTCCATATCCACGAACCGCCGCCGTTCCGAAGGCCCATTCTTGATGATCCCTAAATCCTCCGGGGAAAAGAAAACCACGTTGCATAAGCCCAAAAGGTCCGCGGCACGCTTGATCTTCTGTCCGTCTATGGCGATTCCCTTGCTTGCGGACTTCCTTAAGTGCATATCCACCCGAGAAGTGGCGCCGTCCCTTTCGATATAAGTCCTGATGTGGGCTTCTTCCTTGTTGAAATTGACGATTTCCCTATCCTTGCTCCCCCGATGGGATTTGGTGGTGGAAGATAAATAAACCGCTTCCAGGATGTTCGTCTTACCCTGCGCATTATCCCCGTAAAGGATGTTCACTCCCTTGTCAAACTGTATGGACAGAGATTCGTAATTCCGATAATCCGCCAACTCAAGCGATTTGATGATCATAGCCTGCGACCTTCTATCTTTACCTTTTCGCCGTTAAATTCCACCATATCTCCATCCACCAGCTTCTTGCCGCGCATGGTGCAGATTTCGCCGTTCACCCTGACCAGCCCATCCTGGATGGCGATTTTCGCGTCCACCCCGCTGTCAGCCAGGCCGGAAGCCTTAAGCGCCTGCCCTAATTTGATATAATCATCCCGTAACCTTATGATTTCCATTTTTTCCCTATTCCGAAGCGTATATGTTGCAAATTTTCATCCAGTCAATAAACTGTCAGGAAGTTCACCGGCAAAATCATGTAAATATAGCTTTCTTCCTGGTTCTTGATAAAGCAGGGAGCCTTAGGGTTCAACATATAAAGCTCCACTTCCTCATCGTCGATGACGCGCAGGGCATCCATCAAGAAACGGGGATTGAAGCCGATCATCAGGTCCTTGCCGGATTTCTCGGTATCGATGCTCTCATCCATGCTGCCTAAGGTGGAATTGATCCTTAAGTCCATATAATCATCCTTGAAGTCGATGATGATGGGTTTCTTGTCCCCTTCTTTCGCAAGCAGGGTGGCACGGTCGATGCAATCCAGCAGGTCTTTCCGGTTCACTTTTACCTTGGTTTCATAATCACTGGAAAGAATCTGGTTGATCCTGAAATATTCCCCGTCGATCAGCCTGGAAACCACCACGGTCCGGTCGAAATTGAAGATCACATGCTTCTGCGTGAAATAAATATTCACGTCATCCGAAGTATCCCCCGGGAGGATCTTGCTGACCTCGTTCAACGTTCTGCCGGGCACCACCACTTTCTTGGGCAGATATTCGTTGCGAAGCTCCACTTTCCGGATGGAAATCCTGTGTCCATCCAGGGAAACGACTTTCAAGGTATTGCCATCTATTTCAAAATATTCGCCGGTCATCAGCTTATTGTTGTCATTGTCGGAAATGGAGAAGATCGTCTGCCTTACCACTTCTTTCAAGGAAAACTGGCTCATGACGATTCCTTCCTCTTTCTCGATGACGGGAAGGTAAGTGAAATCCTCTCCCGACTTGCCCATAATGGTAAACTTCGGCTTGCCGCAGGTGATGGTCGTCTTATAAGAGGAATCCGTTTCAATGCAGACGTCCCCATCCGGAAGCTTCCTGACGATGTCTCCGAAAATCTTGGCATTCAAGGCAATGATGCCGGGAACCATGACCTCCCCGTCCACGATCGTCTCTATGCCAAGTTCCATATCATTGGCAATCATCTTGATGGAGCCATCCGTGGCATCCACCAGGATACATTCCAGGATGGACATCGTGGTCTTGCTGGGCACTGCCTTGGATACTGTCTGTATCCCGTTTAACAATTCATTTTTCGAGCATACGAATTTCATGTCTTAAGCTCCTCCTCTAATTTTATCCACAGGGTCCTATTTGATCGCGCAAGGGGCGTTCCCTTTTTTCGGGCGCGCGCTTTTATCTTATCTATTAAGAAAGTATTTCGTAGTCATATTAGTAATAGCTGTTGATAAGTGGATAACTGCCTTTATTATACTATTTTTCAGGCAAAAAGGAAATGGATGAATTGTGAATTATTTCATTTTTCTATGAGGAATCCTGAGAAGTTATTCACAATGCTTCCTAACCCTTGGTAAAAAACCTTGAAGCCTCCATTTCGCTTATCAACAGCCTATCCGTCTTTATCAACGGCTTATCCACAGGTTTTACCCATTGGCCTTTTCCCTGGCTAATCCCTTTTGTGTCAAGAAGAAGGGTTGATCTTCTTTTGCATCAGTTCGATTTTAGCCCTTAATTCTTCATTATCCTTAAGCTCGTCCTCCATCTTGTTGCAGCCGTGGATGATGGTCGTGTGGTCCTTCTTATTTAATAGCTTTGCAATGTTCGTATAAGAGGTGCCGATCATTTCGCGGCAAAGGTACATGACGACCTGCCTTGGGAAGACGAATTCCGAGTTCCTCTTCTTGGATGTGATGTCTTCCGGCTTCACATGGAATTGTTCCGCAACCACGTTGATGATGAGGTTGGGCGTGACCTCCCTGGGCTTGTTGGGATAAATGATGTCCTTTAACGCTTCTTCCGCCAGGGAAAGGGTTAAGTCCATCTTGTTCAGCTTGGCGAAAGCGATGATCTTGTTATAAGCGCCCTCCAGCTCCCTGATGTTGGATTTGATGTTGGTGGCGATATAATCGAAGATTTCCTCATCAATGTGCTTCTCATAGGTTTCCGCGTTCTTCCTTAAGATAGCCATCCTGGTCTCATAATCGGGCGGCTGGATGTCGGCGATCAGCCCCCATTCAAACCGGGAACGGAAGCGCTCGTCCAAGGTCTCCATTTCCTTGGGAGGACGGTCGGAGGAAAGGATGATCTGCTTGCCGGCGGCGTGGAGCACGTTGAAAGTATGGAAGAATTCTTCCTGGGTGCTTTCCTTTCCTATGATAAATTGCACGTCGTCAATCATGAGCACGTCCACGGTACGGTACTTTTCCCTTAACTTGGTCATGACGGCGGCGTTGGCGTTGCCTCCGCGGATGGATTCGATCACTTCGTTGGTAAATTCCTCACTGGTCACGTAAAGGACCTTCATGGTAGGGTTCTGCTCTAGAACGAAGTGGCCGATGGAATGCATCAGGTGGGTCTTGCCAAGGCCAGCCCCGCCGTAAAGGTACAGGGGGTTATAGGCTTCCCCTGGGGATTCCGCCACGGCAAGGGAAGCGGAATGGGCGAACTTATTGTTGCTTCCGACCACGAAAGTGTTGAATTTGTACTTCGGATTCAGGTTAGCAGTCTCATAATTGATGTTATAAACGGAGGAAGAATCGACTGGGTCGTTTACCTTGATATCCTTTTCCAATAAAAAGTTGATGTCGAAAGTGTGGTCGAACATCTCGGATATGGTGACTTGAAAAAAGCTCCTGTATCTGCTGGAGATATAATTGAGGGCATGGGCCTGGTCAGAGGGGATGATGATGTTCACGACATCGCCCTCCAGGTTATAAAATTCCAAGGGTTCTATCCAAGTGTGGAAAGAAATGTCCGAAAGACTATATTCCCGCCTTAAGGTCTCCTTGATGGTGTTCCAATTTTTCCTGATTTCCTCCGTCATGTTCCTAACACTTACCTTTCTATCAAAATGTCTCACTCTATCTTAATATAAAATCCCGAATATTTCAAACATTAGTTTTCAACATCATATGGATAAAGATATCCACAATATGTTGATAACTATGGTTATAACTATTTTACGCATAGTTGGCGGCGAACCTGTTTGTGGATATGTGGAAAAACATGTGGATTTGTTAAAAAAGGCTTCAATAAGCGTTTTCTTAGCATAAAGAAATAGGTTTTGAACAGCTTATCCATAAAAAAAACTGGGTTATCCACAAGTAATTCACATATTGTGGATAATGAGGAGAAAGAAAGAAACCGTGTATTACTATGTGGATAAGTTTTTCAATTTTTTTCGGGCAGGAAATCGTTATTTTTCCTTGACAGAATGGGATTTTTTTTATACAATCAATATGCTATTTTCAATCGTTAGGCAGTAGGATGCGGCCATAAACCAGGAAAAAGGAGGTGTGTATCTATGAAGATGACGTTTCAGCCTAAGAAGAAGTCCAGGGCGAGAGTGCATGGTTTCCGCGCCAGGATGAGCACCAAGGGTGGAAGAAAGGTATTAGCCAGGAGAAGAGCCAAGGGAAGAAAGATATTATCCGCATAGGTCACAGGAATGTGACCTTTTTTATCCCATCAGAATGGGTTCCATTCCGAACGGGAGGTAAGGGAGAATGGAATTTTCGACATCGCTGAAGAAGAACCAACAGTTTCGATTCGTGTATCAAAATGGGAAATCCTACGCCAACAAATATTTGGTCATGTACGTGAAAGAAAATGGACTCGGAAAGAACCGTCTGGGCATCAGCGTAAGCAAGAAAGTGGGCAACAGCGTCGTGAGGCATCGTGTCACGAGGCTGGTGCGGGAAAGCTACCGATTACATGAAAAGGTATTCAATAGTGGTTTGGATATCGTAATCGTCGCAAGGCCTAGCGCCGCTACCGTCGGGTATCACGAAGTAGAGAGGGCGCTATTACATCTTGGAAAGCTTCATCAGGTCATCAAGGTTTATCTTTATTGGTAGTTTGGTTTTATCGGTAGGTTGATCTTTATTGGAATGGGCTTGGAAGCTTTTATTTGGTATTTCATCATGAAAAAAGTTATGATTGCCGGCATCAGATTTTATCAGAAATATATTTCTCCAATGAAGCGCACGAAGTGTCCTTACATCCCCACCTGCTCCCAGTATGGGCTGGAGGCGATCCAGAAATATGGGGCCGTCAAAGGAGGCGCTTTGGCTGTTTGGAGGATTTTGCGATGTAATCCTTTTTCTAAAGGAGGATATGATCCGGTACCCTGATGAGGCGGCAATCCCAGGAGGATTATAAAAATGGTTCTATTAACCCAGAACTCAACCTTTATCATTGGACAGGTTGCCTGGCTGCTGGGCAAGATCATGGAAGGCATATTCACGGTGATCGATTTCATCGGCATCCCGAATATCGGCCTTGCCATCATTTTATTTACGATCGTGGTCAATCTCCTGATGCTTCCTCTGAACATCAGACAGCAAAAGTTCTCCAAGCTGTCCGCGAAGATGCAGCCGGAGATCCAGGCGATCCAGGACAAGTATAAAGGGAAAAAGGATAACGACTCCATGATGGCGCAGAACCAGGAAATCCAGGAGGTATACGCCAAATATGGGGTGTCTCCTACGGGCAGCTGCGTACAGCTCCTGATTCAGATGCCGATCTTGTTCGCCTTATACAGGGTCATCCAGTCCATGCCCGCATATGTGGGGAAAATAGGCGAGACGTTCGGCGTCCTGGCAGATGCCATCATCCATAAGGACCAGGCGCAGTTTCTGTTGAATTCCGGGGTTGACAGCATAGCGCAGACCATCAACATGTATGGGCGCGCCGTCAATACGGAGGGAAATTTAAGGAACGGCATTATCGATATCCTCAACAAGTTATCCACAGCGGATATGGCGACCATCGCCGAGAAGTATGGATTAAACAACCTGACCTACAACGGGCATTTGATTTTAAGCAATGAGACCACCAGGGGGCTGATCGATACTTATAACAGTTTCTTCGGGCTGAACATGGGCAATTCCCCTTCTTATATCGTAAGAGAGGCGATTTCCCTGGGGGCTTGGGGCTTGGTGGTCGGAGCGGTCGCAATCCCCGTCTTATCCGCGGTGACGCAGTGGATCAATGTCAAATTGATGCCCACCCAGAATTCAGATTCCAAGGACGCCCAGCAGAACAGCATGGTCCAGTCCATGAAGATGATGAACATGTTCATGCCTTTGATGTCCGCCTGGTTCTGCTATACGCTGCCTTGCGGCATGGGCTTGTACTGGATCGCCGGCAGCGTCGTAAGGAGCGTGCAGCAGGTCCTTTTGAACAAGCACATTGACAAGATGGACTTTGATGAGCTGATCAAGAAAAATTCCGTTAAGAGCGCCAAGAAGATCGAGAAGATGAAGGAGCAGCGGGAAAGGATCAACGCTTATGCGAATATGAATACTAGGAATATTCAAAATAAGGCGAATTTAAAATCCAACATGACGGAAGAGGAACGGGAAGCCGCCATGAAGAAGGCTACGGATTATTACAACCAGGGCAACGCAAAGCCCGGCAGCCTGATGGCGAAAGCCAATATGGTGAAGCAGTATAATGAAAAGAATAGCAGCGGTTCCAACAAAGATAACAAGGGCAGTGGGAAAAAGTAAACGACAATTTGTGTCGGAGCGTCACAAATTGAACAGATGACAGATGAAAAATCCGTAAACGCTTCGGAATGGAGATTAGTATGGAATTTGTAGAGATATCTGCGAAGACAGTGAATGACGCCGTCACGGAGGCATGCAGGAAGTTTGGCGTGACGAGCGATAAGCTGGAATATGAGGTAAAGGAAGAGGGGACCACAGGATTTTTAGGAATCGGCGCGAAGCCCGCGATCATCATGGCCCGCGTGAAAAATTCCGTAGAAGACAATGTCAGGGATTTCCTGAACCGCGTCTTTGAAGCCATGAACATGGTAGTCGTCATCGACGTCAAGTATGATGAAGAGAACCAGACAGTGGATGTGGACTTGAGCGGGGATGAGATGGGAGTCCTGATCGGAAAGAGGGGGCAAACCCTGGATTCCTTGCAGTATTTGGTATCCTTGGTGGTGAATAAGGATGTGGAAGGTTATATCCGCGTCAAGGTTGACACCGAAAATTATCGGGAAAGAAGGAAAGAGACCCTCGAGAACCTTGCCAAAAACATCGCCTATAAGGTAAAGAGGACCAAGAGGCCCGTGTCCTTGGAGCCCATGAATCCTTATGAAAGAAGAATCATTCATTCCGCGCTTCAGAATGACCGTTACGTGACTACCCACAGCGAAGGGGAGGAGCCGTTCAGGAGAGTCGTGGTGACATTGAAGAGATACTAAGCAAACTTCAAGATGGTGGAAAATGCCGAATGCGGAAAACTGTATTCGGCATTTCTTTTCTATCGTAACTTATGTCCTGGAGGAATAAGCATATGAAGACGGATACTATCGCTTCCATCGCTACAGGGATGACGCAGGCAGGCATCGGCATCATCCGGGTGAGCGGGGAGGAAGCCATAGGGATCGTGGATCGGGTGTATCGGAACGCCAAAGGGGAACGGTCGCTTCTCCATGCTAAGAGCCATACGCTCCATTATGGCTACATTGTGAAAAATAAGGATCAGGAGCTTCAGGAACATGCGAGGGAGGATTGGAAGAAATCCATTTTAGACGAAGTCCTGGTAGCGGTAATGAAAGCGCCCCACAGCTATACCATGGAGGATACGGTGGAAATCAATTGCCATGGGGGCGTCCTGGTCATGCACAAGGTCCTTAAGGAAGTGCTGGAAAATGGGGCAAGGCTGGCGGAGCCTGGCGAATTTACGAAACGTGCTTTTTTAAACGGAAGGATTGACCTTACGAAAGCGGAAGCCGTCATGGACGTAATCCAATCCCGTAACGAGTGGGCCTTGTCTTCCTCCATGGAACAATTAAAGGGTTCCGTATCCAGGCAGATCAAGGAATTAAGGTCGAAGCTGATCTACGAAATCGCATTTATCGAATCCGCCCTGGACGACCCGGAACATATCAGCCTGGACGGTTATCCAGAAAGGCTGTCTGGAAAATTGGAAGAATTTCTGGCAGAGATAAAAAAGCTTATTGATTCCGCGGATTATGGCACAAAGATGAAAGAAGGAATCAATACCGTGATCGTAGGCAAACCTAATGTGGGAAAATCTTCCCTTTTAAACCTTTTGCTTGGCAAGGAGCGGGCCATCGTCACGGAAATCGCGGGAACGACCCGGGATGTGATCCAGGAATCCATCCAATTGCAGGGAATTGGGTTGAACCTTATGGATACTGCTGGAATCCGAAGTACACAGGATACTGTAGAGAGGATTGGCGTGGAACGTGCCAGGAATTTGGCCAAGGATGCGGACCTGCTCCTTTACGTAGTAGATGCTTCTACTCCTTTGGATGAAAGAGATGATGATATTTTTCCCCTGGTCAAGGACAGGAAATCCATCATTTTATTGAATAAATCCGATCTGACGAGCGTGGTTGGAGAGGAAGAAATTTATGAAAAAGTAAAAGATAAAGATGTCCGCATCGTACGGACTTCCACTTTGGAACACACAGGGCTCGAAGAATTGGAAAGCGCCATTGTTGATCTGTTTTTCCAGGGAAAAGTCTCTTGGAACCAGGAAGTGACGATAACGAACCTGCGGCATAAAGAAGCCTTGCAAGAGGCCTATGATTCCTTGCGGCTTGTCGTGCAGAGCATTGAAAACGGCATGCCGGAAGACTTCTATTCCATCGACCTTATGGGGGCTTATGCCGCGCTAGGCAGGATCATCGGGGAAGAAGTCGGGGAAGACCTGGTAAATGAGATATTTTCCAAATTTTGCATGGGAAAATGATGTCCGGCTATGAAAGAAAGGTCTTGGGACTATGATGGAATATAAAAATGAAGTGGATGTGTGTGTCGTTGGAGCTGGGCATGCAGGGTGCGAGGCCGCCCTTGCCTGTGCCAGGCTTGGCTTGGAAACCGTCATTTTCACGGTAAGCATTGAAAGCATTGCCTTAATGCCTTGCAACCCTAATGTAGGTGGAACTTCTAAGGGACATCTGGTACGGGAACTGGACGCCTTAGGCGGGGAAATGGGGAAAAATATCGATAAAACCTTTATTCAGTCAAAGATGCTGAATGGTTCCAAGGGTCCGGCCGTCCATTCCCTGCGGGCGCAGGCGGATAAGGCGGAATATTCCAGGGCGATGCGCAAAGTGTTGGAAAACCAGGACCACCTTACCATTAAGCAGGCGGAAGTATGTGAATTGTTATGGGAGGAGACCGGAGCAAAGAAAAAGAAGATCAAAGGGCTTAAAACGTTTACCGGAGCTATTTATGAATGCCGCGCTGTCGTGCTCTGCACGGGGACTTACCTTAGGGCCAGGTGCCTGTGCGGGGAATCCATTACCTACACAGGGCCGAACGGGCTGCAGGCGGCGAACCATCTGACGGCTTCTTTGGAAAAAATGGGGATTGAAATGCGCCGCTTTAAAACAGGGACGCCGGCCAGGATGGATAAAAGGAGCCTGGATTTCTCCAAAATGGAAGAACAGTTCGGGGATGAGAGGATCGTTCCTTTTTCTTTTTCCACGGACCCGGAATCCATCCAGAAAGACCAGGTATCCTGCTGGCTGACTTATACCAATGAAAAGACCCATGAAATCATTCGGAACAATTTGGATCGTTCCCCCATTTACGCTGGCATCATAGAGGGGACGGGACCCAGGTATTGTCCGTCCATTGAAGACAAAGTAGTAAAATTCGCGGACAAAGAGAGGCATCAAGTTTTCATTGAACCGGAAGGGCTTTACACGAATGAAATGTATGTTTCGGGGATGTCCTCGTCCCTGCCGGAAGACGTCCAGGTGGCAATGTACCGCACGGTTCCCGGTTTAGAACATTGTAAAATCGTAAGAAACGCATATGCGATCGAATATGACTGCATTGATGCCAGGCAGCTTAAGCCGACTTTGGAATTTCGTGAAGTGGAAGGATTGTTTAGCGGCGGCCAATTTAACGGAAGCAGCGGTTATGAAGAGGCTGCCAGCCAGGGCTTCGTGGCAGGAGTCAATGCCGCCATGTCCCTATTGGGAAAAGCCCCATTGACAATGGACCGGTCTGAAAGCTATATCGGCGTGTTGATCGATGACTTGGTGACGAAAGACAATAGGGAGCCTTACCGCATGATGACGTCACGAGCGGAATACCGTTTATTATTGCGGCAGGATAACGCGGATTTAAGGCTTCGGAAGAAAGGATATGAGATTGGGCTGGTATCAGAAGAAGAATACCAGAAAACATGCCGGAAAAAAGAACTGATTGACCAGGAAATCCAAAGGTTGAAAGAGACGAAGGTCGGGGCAAACAAAGAAATCCAGGATTTTCTGGAAAAAAATGGAAGTTCTCCTTTGAAGACGGCGGCAAGCCTATCTGAGATCATCTGCCGTCCTGAGTTGGATTATGGGAAAATCAGGGAAATTGACCCAGACAGGACTCTTCTTCCAGCAGATGTGATCGAACAAGTGGAAATTGAAATTAAGTATGAGGGTTATATAACGCGCCAGATGAGGCAGGTAGAGCAATATCGGAAAATGGAGAAAAGGAAAATCCCGGAAAACATTGATTATGATGATGTGCCGTCTTTGAGGATCGAAGCCAGGCAAAAGCTGAAAATGCTGCGCCCTGTTTCCGTAGGACAGGCTTCCAGGATATCCGGCGTCTCTCCAGCGGACATTTCGGTGTTGCTGGTATATTTGGAAAAGTACCGTGGGAGAGAGAAAGATTAATCGGGAACGTTTCGTGGAAAAGTCTAACTGGTAAAGGTTGGTTTGAAAGGGGTATGGTCGGAAAAGCCTAACCGGCAAGGTTTAGTTGGGAAGCCCGTTGGCAAATAGACTAGGAAAGGAATGGGAGTGGTGGAAAGGCATCAGACGGAAAGTTTCGTGGAAGATTTGAATGAATTAGGCATCGTGGTCAGTGGTGAACAGATACAACAGTTCCTTGACTATTATGAAATGCTTATCGAGTGGAACCAGAGGATGAATCTGACTGCTATCGTGGAATATGAAGAGGTTTTAAAAAAACATTTTGTGGATAGCCTTTCCCTAGTGAAAGTGTTTCACGTGAAACCAGGAGATAAGGTTTCCGTGATCGACGTGGGTACCGGAGCGGGTTTTCCTGGATTGGCATTGAAAATTGTATTTCCAGAGTGGAAAGTGACCTTATTGGATTCTTTAAATAAGAGAATCCAGTTTTTAGACGCCGTCATCGAAAAATTAGGCTTAACAGGGGTAGAAACCATCCATGGACGGGCTGAGGATTACGCGAAGCCAAATCTGTTAAGGGAAAAATACGACCTTTGCGTATCTCGCGCCGTGGCAAACCTTTCCACCTTATCTGAATATTGCCTGCCTTTTGTAAAGAAAGGCGGATGTTTCATTAGTTATAAATCAGAAAAGGTTTTGGAAGAAATGAAGGATGGGGAAGCGGCAATAAAGGCGCTTGGAGGAAAAATAGAGGAAAGAGTGGAATTTGCGCTTCCAAATTCAGATATCCACCGTAATTTAATACGAATCCAGAAAGTGAAGCCCACTCCGAACAAATTTCCAAGGAAAGCAGGACTTCCAGGCAAGGAACCGCTAAAGGCTTAAAGGCTCTTAAGCCTCTTTAAGCCTTTAGCAAAAGATCATTTTAGATAAGTCCATTTGGCAGGTCCTTTCAGCGGACAGAAAGAAATGTCTTAATATGGCGCAGGACCATTTCTGGACGTTCCAGGAGGAGAAGCTGTTTGCTCCTGGCGACATAGACGAACTCAATGGCTGGATTATAATATACGTAGTTATCCACGATTCCATGGGAATCTTCCTTTTGGTCTCCGGCTATGATGAAGATGCTGTTGTTGATCTCTTTCAAGGCGTGGATGATATTGGCATTCGTATAAAGCCCTACATAGCTGGAATAAGAGAATTTTGCAGCGTATCCGCCGGTATGCGACGCCTCCACATAGGCGTGGATATCCCGATCCTCTATTTTATCTAAATCGTAGTAGCCATCCAGGAAATAATTTCTGAAATATTTTTCACTGGAATATAAATTAAATAGGTAAGTGCCGAAAACAGGGATATTCAGCAAATGTTTCCTGATGCGGCTTCTTCTGGAGGGAATCTTGCTTAAGTAAAAGAGGCTTTGCGGGTTTACCGCAATGATCCGATGGAAGATCTCCTTATCATTATGGCATGCCATGATTGCAACAGGCACTGAGTCCCCGCTGGCCAATACATCGGTTTTACGTCCAATGACATTCTTAATGAAGTCGGTAACAAGCTGGACATAAAGGTAATTCGTGTAGGTCAGGTCAGGCTTCTCAGACTTGCCGAAGCCTAACAGGTCAATACAGTATACTTCCCGTTCCTTGGCCAATTCGGGTACGATTTTATGGAATTCATAGGAAGAACTGCCGATGGTCAGGTCATGGAGCAGGAGGATCGGCTCTCCGCTTCCTGTCTTGGCATAATGGATCTTGCCAAAACGCCAGTCATACGTGTAAACATTTCCCCTTGTCTGGGAGGAAAGGAGGTTCTGGTAGGTTGCATGGGAGAAAGCAATCTTATTCCAAATGTGGAAAGAAGCGGTTGATGCCGCTGTAAGTAAAAAGAGGGATTTTATTTTCTTATTCATGGGTCCTCCGGGAAATTAAGGAAAGTTTATTGTTCCTTCCATATATTATAGGATAACTTCCGCAAAGATACAAGAGGGTATTGTGAGTGGCGCGCCCAAGCCGAACTAGTTCGGCTCGCAAAGTCGCGCTTGCGCGCTTTCCGTCGCTACGCGACTACCTTTGCTCATAGAATGGCGCTCCCTTCGTCCTTAAGCCTAGGAGCAGATTTTCGTGCAAGCACGAATCTGCTCTTAGGCTTATGGATGAGTGAACTGGGGGATGTAAATTTCATAAACTCGGGAAGAGAAAGCATTGACTTTCGCAGGCTTGGCATATAAAATAGATTTGTGAATCGTAGGGTGTGTAGGGAAAAGCAGAAAAGGGGAGGAAGAATGCCGTTAAAAGTAGTGGTCGCTGATCCATATCCGGTGACTCGTGAGGGGATTAAGAAGGTCATCAGCCAGTATACGGATTTGGAGATATGTCCAGATGCCAACACGAGGGAGGAACTGTTCACGATCGTGCAGAGGACGCGGCCGGAATTAGTCATTATGGAGACAAGCCTGAAAGGCGAGGATACGTTGGATTTCGTCAAAGGCTTGAAATTAAGGAAACACGACGTCAAAGTAATGATTTATACGGCGAACGATGATGTTGAGACGGTGGACAGGTATTTGGAGCAAGGAGTGAACGGATATTTATGTAAAACCTGTTCCCTGGAAGAATTCATCAAAGCGATCACGATGGTCATAAGGCATCGGAAATATTTGCAGGAGTACCTATCCATCCGTTTGCAGAACCGTAAAAACGATACGGAAAAAAGCAAAGTTAGGTCGTTGACGAAACGGGAAAGGGAAATTTTGTCCCTGGTCTCCTGTGGCATGCCGAACAAAGAGATTGCAATCAATTTGGGCATCACGGAAAGGACCGTAAAAAACCACCTGTCCAATATTTTTAAGAAAATAGAAGTCGCGGACCGGACGCAAGCGGCGGTTTTTGCAATCAAGAATCATATGAATCTCTTATGAGTGGCTATACATAGGAATCATCCCTTGCTTACGGCGTTAAAAGGGTGATCATTGATAAGACGGAAGGAAAAAGGGTTTCCATGGGAAAAGCGATTGCGGTTGCCAATCAAAAGGGCGGGGTCGGCAAGACCACCACTGCCATTAATTTATCATCTTGCCTTGCCGCAAAAGGGAAAAAGGTCCTTGTGATTGACACGGATCCACAGGGAAATACGACCAGCGGCCTTGGCGTAGAGAAGAATGATCTGGATAACACCATATATGAGTTGATCCTGGGGGAGTGCAGCATCCGGGATTGCCTGATTTCAGAGGTCATACCCCAGGTCTCCCTAGTGCCGTCCAATGTCAACTTATCCGCTGCGGAAATCGAATTGATCGGCATTCAAAAAAAGGAATACATTTTGAGGGACGAAGTGGATTATATTAAGGATAATTATGATTTTATCATCATTGATTGTCCTCCCTCATTAAATATGCTGACGATCAACGCCCTGACGACGGCGGATACGGTTCTGGTCCCGATACAATGTGAATATTACGCGCTGGAGGGCTTAAGCCAGCTGATCCATACCATCAACCTGGTGAAAAGCAGGCTGAACCCGAAACTGGAAATGGAAGGCGTGGTATTCACCATGTACGACGCCCGTACCAACCTCTCCATGCAAGTGGTAGAAAACGTGAAAGACCATCTTTCACAATATATTTATAAAACAATTATTCCGAGAAACATCCGCTTGGCGGAAGCGCCTAGTTATGGGCTTCCCATCAATCTATATGATGCGAAGTCTTCGGGGGCTGAGGCCTATATGTTATTGGCGGAAGAAGTGATCAATAATGCGTAAGGAGTGATATCGCCATGGCGGCACGAGGATTAGGAAGAGGATTGGGGAAAGGACTGGACACCTTGATTCCTCCCAGTGATAATAAATCGAAAGAACTTTCCACAAATGATTCAGATTTGATGGATGGCGCGATTATGGTGAAGCTTACAAAGGTGGAGCCGAACCGTGAACAGCCCAGGAAACGTTTTGAAGAGGAATCGATTCAGGAATTGTCGGAATCCATCAAGCAGTTTGGTTTGCTGCAGCCTCTTTTGGTGCAGGATAGGAAAGGTCATTATGAAATCATAGCCGGGGAGCGAAGGTGGCGTGCCGCAAAGCTGGCTGGGTTAAAAGAGGTTCCTGTCATCGTAAAGAATTATTCCAATCAGGAAATCGTGGAAATTTCATTGATTGAGAATATTCAAAGGCAGGATTTGAATCCGATTGAAGAAGCCCAGGCTTATAAACGGCTTTTGACAGAGTTTCACATGAAACAAGAAGAAGTCGCGGAAAGGGTTTCTAAAAGCAGGACCGCAGTGACCAATTCCGTCCGTTTGTTAAAGCTTTGCGACGGCGTCCAGCAAATGCTGATAGACGATCAGATCAGCACGGGCCACGCACGGGCTTTGATCATGGTGGAGGATCCTCAAGAGCAGCTTGCCTTGGCCAAGAGGATCGTGTCAGAGAAGCTGAATGTCCGCGATGTGGAAAAGATCATGAAGAACCTGCATAAGCCGCAGAAACAGGAAAAGAAAGAAGAAAGCTCCCAGGCTTTGCAAGTGATTTATGATGACTTGGGGAATCAGTTGAAGCAAAAATATGGCACCAAAGTGAAGATTACCCCGAAAGGAAAAGGTTCTGGGAAGATTGAGTTTGAATTCTATAGTAATGATGATCTGGAAAGGTTGATGGACCTGTTCCGGTCATGATAGGGATTACAGCGGGTGTTTCGATATCCGTATCGGATCGTGGCCTTACGGGTACCGCAGAGGAGAATACGAATGATAATGGAAATGAGTGTAACGGCTGGTAGTGCAGGTGGCTTTCCCCTGGTCCCCTTTTTAGCTGGAGCAGGCGTCCTGATCGGGATAGTCCTCCTCCTGCTCATTGTCCTGCTGGTGAAAATCAGCCAATTAAAAAAAAGGTTGGACAGTTTTACCGTGGGAAATGACGGCAAAAGCCTGGAAGAGGATATTATCGGGATTATTGAGGATAATAAATTTTTGAAATTAAATGCGGAAAGCAATCAAAAGGAGATTCGGGCGCTGACGAAGAACCAGGAATCGGCTTTTCAGAAGATGGGGCTAGTAAAATATGACGCGTTCCAACAGATGGGGGGACAACTGAGCTTTTGCCTATGCCTGTTGGACGAAAACAATAATGGATTCCTGTTGAATTCCGTCCATAGCACGGAAGGCTGTTATTCCTATACAAAGGAAATTAAAGCAGGCGAAAGCTCCATTGATTTGGGGAATGAGGAAGCGGAAGCGTTGGATATCGCGATGCAGTCGCGAATTAGATAAATTAGATGCGGGGACGTAAAGCCCCGCGGAAATGAGGATGACATGATTGATATTAAGTTTTTGAGGGAAAATCCGGAAGCCGTAAAGGAAAATATCAGGAAGAAATTCCAGGATGAGAAGCTTCCTATGGTGGATGAAGTCATTGAACTGGATACGCAAGCCAGGAAGACCCAGCAGGAGGCGGACGAGCTTCGTTCCAAGAGGAACAAGATTTCCAAAGAAATTGGCAAGCTGATGGGCCAAGGCAAGAAAGAAGAGGCGGAAGAAAAGAAAGCGGAAGTCGCGGCAGGCGCAAAGCGGCTGGCCGAATTAGAGGCATTGGAAACACAGCTTCAGGAAAAGATCACGAAGATCATGATGGTGATTCCCAATATCATTGACCCCAGCGTGCCGATTGGCAAGGATGACAGTGAAAATGTGGAAGTCACCAAGTATGGCGAGCCAGTGGTCCCTGATTTCGAGATTCCGTACCATACGGAAATCATGGAGCGTTTTCATGGGATTGACTTGGACAGCGCCGGAAAGGTGGCGGGCAATGGCTTCTATTATCTGATGGGGGATATTGCCAGGCTGCATTCCGCGGTCATTGCTTATGCCAGGGATTTCATGATTGATAGGGGCTTTACTTATTGCGTTCCTCCTTTCATGATCCGCAGCAACGTCGTGACGGGAGTGATGAGCTTCGCGGAGATGGATGCCATGATGTATAAGATTGAGGGAGAAGACCTTTACCTGATTGGCACGTCGGAGCATTCCATGATCGGGAAGTTCATTGATACCATCATTCCGGAGGAACAACTGCCGAAGACCCTGACCTCTTATTCGCCTTGCTTCCGCAAGGAAAAGGGAGCCCATGGCATTGAGGAAAGAGGCGTGTACCGGATCCATCAGTTTGAAAAGCAAGAGATGATCGTCGTCTGCAAGCCGGAAGATTCCAAGATGTGGTTCGATAAGCTGTGGCAGAACACGGTAGACTTGTTCCGTTCCATGGACATTCCCGTAAGGACTTTGGAGTGCTGTTCCGGGGACCTTGCGGACCTGAAAGTGAAGAGTTATGACGTAGAGGCCTGGTCTCCCAGGCAGAAGAAATATTTTGAGGTGGGAAGCTGTTCCAACTTAGGAGACGCCCAAGCCCGGAGGCTGAAAATCCGTATCAGCGGAGAAAAAGGGAAATACTTTGCGCATACATTAAATAATACGGTGGTCGCCCCTCCCCGCATGCTGATCGCTTTCCTGGAGAACAACCTCCAGGCGGATGGAAGGGTGAGGATCCCGGAAGTCCTGCGTCCTTACATGGGTGGAAAAGAATATTTACAATAATAGTTGATATAAGTCCCATTTTTATGTTTTGAACGGAAAGAAGGTGAGATTTTTGCATAAATATATGAGGGCCATCGGTTTTAGCAATTATATGGACCGAAAGAAACTGAAAGAGCTGTTGACGGACGTGATCCTGAATTCGGATGAACGAGCATATACTATGAACCAGGACAAAGTCCTCCTGGGAGAATTTAGCAAAAATTTTGCCGGGGAAATGGGAATCACGGTATGTGGGGAATTTGATGAGGAAGATCGGTTCCTTTACGAGTATTATTATCCTTATTTAAAAGGGACGGATATCACGACGACGGAGGACGTGTCGGTAGAACGGCACGCCGCCAGGGAATCCTACGCGGGGGTCTGTGACGACGTCAAGGTGGGGATTTCCCTGATCTTTTATTTACAGAACATGATCCCTTATGTAAAGGCGCAGGCCTGCGGCATGCTTCCGCTTCGCGGGACGACCGTGACCTTGACGGGGCTATCCCTGGAAGGGACGGTGATGCTGCCGATCATGAAGGATGAAGAGCAGAAGCAGCGCGTCCGGACCGAGAGCGCCAACCGCAACAAGCTTTTAAATGCCGCCAGGCGGGGGGATGAAGATGCCATTGAGACCCTGACCCTGGAAGACATGGATATGTATACCGCCATATCGCGCCGGATCCAGCGGGAGGATGTGTTTAGCCTGGTAGATACCTATTTTATGCCCTATGGGGTGGAGTGCGACCAGTATTCCGTCCTGGGTGAGATCCTGGATGTGCAGCTTCTGACCAACCAGCTCACGGGAGAAAAAATTTATTTACTAAAAATTTGCGCAAATGAGTTGACATTCGACGTATCTATTAATATAATAGATTTGTTCGGCGAACCACAAGTGGGACGTCGCTTCAAAGGGACGATATGGCTGCAGGGCCATATCAACTATCCTAACATTTAAGTGTGTGGATAGCCGAATACGTCTGCGTAGCTCAGTTGGATAGAGCGACCGCCTCCTAAGCGGTAGGTCGGGTGTTCGAGTCACCTCGCGGACGCTGGTGAACACCGCCGCAAGCCTTTGCATGCAGGGGCTTGCGGTTTTTTATGGGAAAGGATTCCTCGTTCCCGGACAGTGACAGTGGCAGTATTATTTGTTGTGATTGGCATGCCAGTTGTAATTGGCATACCAGTTGTAATTGGCATGACAGGCGGTAGCCAGCGCGGCTAAGAAGCATGCTAGTTCTGGAGACTTCTGAAGCTGCTCCACCAGACGAACCAGGTCGGCAGGCGCTGACGCTGGCATCGGTTCTTTCCACTCTTCGGGCGGCCGTATGCCCCGTAAGTCGGGTTCCCGATAGAAAGCTTTCTCAAACTTTTGGGCGTTCGCTTTCCTGTCTTCGTCGAGGATGTGGGCGTAAATATCGGTAATCATGTTGATCGACCCATGGCCCGTATCGCCCTGGGTGGCTTTCAGGTCGCCGTGGTTGAGCTTCAGCTTGTAGGTGGTACTGGAATGGCGGAGCGAATGAAAGACCACTCTGGGCAGCCCTGTGTCCTCACGCAGCTTCGCAAACTCTTTCAGGATGATACGGTCCTCGCAGGGCCGGCCGTTTGATAAGGCTACCACCAGGTCGAAGTCCTGATACTCGTCTCCCAGGAGGCTTTTGATTTCCTCCTGGGTTTTCCTCCATTCCCGCAGAATGTAGGCTAGGGTTTTCGGGAGCCACACCTTGCGGATGCTGGAATCCGTTTTTGGCTTTTTCAGGATCAGCCTTGTGCTGGTGTTCGGCATGAGCGGGGTGAAAATGTAGTAGACCTCCTTCTCGCCCAGCGTCTCGATTGCCCGCCTGGAGGCCCGCGCCAGCTCCTGCTCGATGTAGACATAGGCGTTGTCCGCCTCGATATCTTCCTCGCTGATATGGACGTTCTTCCAGGTGAGCCCTAATATCTCCCCCATACGGAGGGAACAGGCAAAGGCCAGGTTCATAGCCACATAGAGCTTGCTGTCCGTACACTTGTCCAGGGCGGTGCGGATCATATCCGCGTCCCAGATATCCCGTTTCGTGTACTCCGTCTTTGGGAGGATCACATTGTCAAAGGGGTTTCTTGCGACGAGCTCCCAGCGGACCGCCTGCCTGAACGCGCAGTGGAGGAGCTTGATGATTTTTTCGATCGTCTTGTCGCTGACATAGGTTGCGGTGGCCTTCCTTGTTTTGGTGGAGACGCACTTCGTTTTCTGCAAGGTCTGAATGTAGCTGTCCACCACGCGGGGCGTGACCGCCTGCACCTCCATATCCCCGATGATGGGGGTTATGTAGTTCGCGATCAGCGCCGTCTGGCTGTCATACATGGAGACTCCCCATTTCTTTTCCCCGTAGAGGGAAACAAAGTCTTTCAGGAACTCCGATATGGTTTGATTGCTGGTCGGAAGGAAGGTCCCCTGAAACTGCTGGTTCTCCACCTCCGCCTTGCGCTTCAATGCGTCCTTGTAGGTGTGGCAGGTCTCCCATTTCTGCTTCCTCTTGCCATCCTCGGCAACATAGGAATAGACCACGGAATAACTCTTTTTTCGTTTTATAATAGATGCCATTTCATTTATCCCTTTCTAAGGCCAAAGACCTTGTGAATCAGGCCACTTGTCAAAGGAACGCTTAGAAATGCGTATGGCAGGCGCTGTCCACCCCCTTTCCAGACTTAAGACGGCACGTACAGAATGACTTCCATCCTCATTCTACCGCGCCGTTTTTGTTTTGTCTGCTGCTAATAGAAAAATTTACGAGTTGCCCAGTTTGAAATCTGCTAGTTATCGGTTCTGCGTCTGTGCGTCTGGCTCAATTACAATCTCCCAACACCTTTCAAATCACCAAATTGACAATTAAGCCTGTCATCAGAGAAAACGCCATGACAAAGGCGAGATACAGTAAAAACCGCTTCATCCCCGGCACGATGTTCAGCGCGCCGAGGTTTGTAATCTTGGTCGCCGGACCGGTGATCATAAAGGCGGAGGCGCTGTCCATGCTCATGCCCATGGCAAGCCATTCCCGAATCAGCGGGATCGTCCCGCCGCCGCAGGCATAGAGCGGGACGCCGATGGTCGCTGCCATCAGAACGCCGAAGCCCTCGTTTGCCTCACCGAATAGAGCGGCGAATTTATCCGCAGGGACATACCGCTGGAACAGAAAGTAGTACCACACATAGACGAACTCCCGATACAGAACTTGGGACACCTCATTCATCGATGTTCACTAGGGTGTAGGTACGGCTGCCCAGGCCGATTTCCTCGGCGTGTTCCAGCGTATGCAGACCGTTCCGGGGTTCGATCCGCTGTACCAGGGAGGCACCGTCACCGTCTTTCTGCGCATAGACAAGGTCAATACAAGCCTGATCCAGTGCCACAGGATCGGTGGACGCCAGAATACCGATGTCGTGCATATCCGGCTCAGCGGGATTGCCGTCGCAGTCGCAATCCACGGACAGGCGGTTCATCACGCTGATATAGACGATTCGCTCGCCGTTCCCAAGATAGTCGGACACGGATTTTCCCGCCTCTGCCATGGCTTCCAGAAAGGCGTCCTGATCGCCGCTCCACATACTGCCGCCTGTGCCGCCGCTGTGAATCCACGCCTTTCCCTCACTGGAGCCAAGCCCGATGGAAATTTTTAGTTGATTCCAAGCCCGTTTGCCCATTCCATCACTTCATCGGAGTCGGCTCCTGCAGAAAAGCGGTGGCCGGAAAGCCACTCGGCTCCGCTGGCGGCAGTCCGAAGTGCAGAATCGCTGCTGCCGAAGCCGCTGCTGGCAGAGGTACAGAACGCCACCAAGGTCTTGCCGGAGAAATCATAGCTTTCGATAAACGTACTCATAATCCGCGGCGCTTCGCCCCACCAGTAGGAACCAACATGATTATAATGATATTTCGGCGGCCGCGCTCCCGGATTTCAGGGGACGACCCTCATTTTTGTCCATGAATGTCCCGTTTTGCGTCAAATTTCTAAATTTTTTTTGAAAAAGACCTTGATTTTGCCGCTATTTGGGGCTATTATAATAACAGGCCCCTTTATGTGGGCCGACAATACGCCCATTCGGGGGCAGAGAAAAGCCCCCGAAAAAATTTAATCATCTCCGCCGCTATTTGGGGCAAAAATGTTTCACACGAAACATTTAAGACCCAGAACGGGGCACGCTGGCCCACCGGCATGACGGGGAGGAAGGAAAACGCTATGACAAGAGCAAAGGGATTGACCTACGAAGAATTCATCGCACTCGCGAAAGAAAATTACAGCAAGGGCGGCGATGTGGCCGTTGAGTGCTGGGACCAGAAAACTTTTGAAACCTATGTGGAGATGTTTGGACCCGTTACAAAGACCAAGGCCCGGCAGATGTTCCGGGAGTGGTTAAGCGAAGAACGCGAGCAGCACGCGATGATGTTCGGTGAATGGTAAGAAAGGAGGAACGCCACCATGATGAAGCAGGAATTTGAGGCGCTGGCCGGATACGAAGTCAGCTTTCAGGACTACAACGAGATCATCGAACCGATGTATATGGCAACGAACCTTTCCAAGCAAGATTTCGTCAAGTGTATCGACAGAAAGAGATTCGCCCTTCCAACCAAGAAGGAGATCGTCCGGGCGATGAAGAAGGAGGCCGCTCATCTCTATGACATCTGCGGCCGCTACACCGATTTCGAGAGCATGGAAAGGCTGGAGGCCACGGCGAAGGCTTACGCCAAGAGGTTCTACGGAATCAACTGGGCCGCAGATGTCACAGCATGGGTGTATTTCAACAAGGGCTACGAGTTCGATCATCTCCAGCGCGGCTGTACTTACCCGAAAGAGCTGGTGATCGGCAGAGGCGGCCGGGAGTTTGAGAGAATTACACTTGTAGCATAACTTACATTCCCGCCCCGGAGGTTACGAGGGCCAGAAAGGAGATTGTCATGATGAGATGGTGTCAGAAAATTGCATGGACGCGCAACGAACTGAAAAAGTTCGAGGAGCTGGAAAATCTGGAGGCAGAGGCCATGTTGATGGCGGAGGATTATGTGCCCTCTGGCGTAACCGTAGGGAGCGCGGCCGAGAAGGAACTGGAAAAGATTTGGGCCGAAGTCGATGAGCTCAGGGATGCGCTGCGGGCTCTTATGGGGAGAACAAGGTTCAATATTCTCATGAACGACCGCTTCACTTTTGACGCGTGGCGGGGCGAGGTTAGGGCTCGGTATATTGCTAAGCACCCAGAGGAGGCCCCGCTTGACTGCCGTCCCGGCTGGGAATGATCGGAGGTGAAATCGTGAAGAAGCTGACCCTGAATTACCTCGGCCGCGATAGCTGGTCCCGTCCCGTCTATGAGGCGGACGGGCGGCTATACGTCGATGTGGACCCGCGCAAGGACCGCGGCCCCGATATTTGCACGAAGATGCATAACGCATTCGATGGCGAGCCGTGCGACCCGGTAGAGGCCGAGTTCGAGTTCGTCCCCTCCCGTGATACATGGGGTTTCTGATGAAAGGAGAATTTCAATGTTAGACAAAAACGGAATCGAGATCAAGACCGGCGACATCGTAGAGATCACCGGCGCATACTTCAAGAAGGATAACGGTTATTACTTTGTGAGCTGTGCTCCCGGAGATGCCTTCTGGTGCGGGAGTGACTACTCCCTCGTTCATATTTCCAAGGGCGGAAAAATCAGCCGTGCAAAGTATAACCTCTGTTTCTGGCCCATCTCCACTTTCGTGAGTGATCGGGTAAAGCGGGCCGAGGCCCGCGAGTGGAACGAGCTGCACGCTCAGATCGAGGTTAAGGCTGGCGTCGATCTCTCTGAGGTCATCGCTTTCTTTCAGCAGAAGGCCGATGAGCTCAAGACTGGCTGCCAGCGCCGCGTGTGGGATTTTGGCGAAGATAGCGATGTTGTGAAATCCGACCGGAAGATGATCGCCCGGTATGAGGAAATCGTCGCCGAGCTGCGACAGAAAGGAGAAACGGCATGAGGTATTACAGTACACAGCGGCCGATAGGTCCGGGGAGCTTCCCGAGGTCGGGACAGGGCGTAGTTGAACAGATCAAGAACTTCGACGGCCGTATTTTCTGCAAGGAGATCGGCCGGCTGGCGTGGGGTTTCATCGACTACCGGGAGCCGATCACGCCGGAGGAGGCCGCTGCTTATGAACTTGTTCCAGCAGAAAGGAGGACAACGCAGAGATGACGCTGGCAGATATAAATTGCCCGGTTTACACCAAAGAGCCGGACGGCACGGTCCAGAAATGGTATTTATTTGGGTGGTACGGGCCGAATTTCGCTGTTTCCCCTGTGAGGAATGCGAAGCTCCGCGACTACAAGCGGTATTACAGTATCGACGACGTAGGGAAGAAAGTGTTCTTGACAAGAGGGGAGGCAAAGAGATCATGAGCGAAAGTGTAGAATCCAGAGCCGTGAAGATCGCGGCGGAGATCATGGTACGGAACGGTATTTGTCGGCATGAAAGCGCCGCGGAGTGCCGCCGTCTTTTTACAGACGATAAAGCCTGTGGAAAGTGCCTTGAAAAGTGGCTCCTCGGAAGGGCCAGAAGGGAACTGACCGGATATGCGACCCCGCTGAAAAGCGGATATGACATGACGGACGACGAGCTCATGAAATTTCGGTTCCAGCGGCGGAATATAAAGAAACATACTGGGTATCTGGCCGAGGTGCTCCGCATGGATAGAAAAGATTTTGAGGCGGCGGTAAAACGCGGAATGGACAAGGAGGCGAGCAGGCTCGGAGGCGGAAATGCCTTTGTGGCCCCCGCTATTGAT